>NZ_JBHUAL010000262.1:0-11377 GCF_042789775.1 Kitasatospora sp. NPDC056800
GGCCTCAGAAGCCCACGTCGCCGGCGTGCCCGAAGCCCGCGCCGCCGCCGACCAGGTCGGTCGAGGTGGCGGCGCCGCCGCCGAAGCCGCCGGCGGCGGTGTCCCCGGCGTGGGCGAGGCCGAAGCCCCCGCCGGCCAGGAACGGCTGGTCGGCGGAGGCGACGAGCTCGCCGCCGCCGACGACGCCCACGTGGGCGAAGGCCGGGGTGGCGGCACCGGCGAGCGCCAGTGCGGCGGCGGCGGTCAGGGCGGCCTTGGCCAGCTTGCTCTTCATGGAACTGCCCTCTCTCTGGGAGCGCCCCCGCGGGCGCTCTGACACGTGTTCACATCCGGCGGTCCGGACCGGCCCGCCGCTCACCCGGCCGGACCGCGCTGCGGCGGTCGGCCGGACACTTCGTCCGCACAGCCCGGAGGGCCCGGGGAGGTGTTCCTCCCCGGGCCCTCCGACCGTGCCGTGCCCCGTGATCAGCCGATCAGGTGCGAGACACCCGCGTCGCCCGTGGACTGGGTGTTCTGGCCGACGTTGCAGATCTGCTTCGGCTGGTTGTTCAGGACCGGGACCTCGACCGGAACCGCGATGCCGATGACGGCGACCGCGATGTTGTGGACCTCCGGCAGGCAGATGTTCGGGTTGTCCAGAACGTGGCTGTTCGGGCTGCCGTTGCCGGCGGTGCCGGTGTGGTTGGTGCCGCCGTTGCCCTGGACGGAGGTGGCGGCGCCGTCCGAGTCGACGATGGCGGAGGCCGAGCCGGCGGACATCGCGAGGGCGGCGGCGGCCAGGCCGGCGGCGGCGAGGGACTTCTTGATCATTTCTGGTTTTCCTCTCGGGGTGAATCGGGGGGCGATTCGAAGGTGGAACAGCGGGTGGTGCAGGGAGATCAGGGCGGCGACCGATCAGCCGATCAGGTGGGACACGCCGCCGTCGCCCTGGCTCTGGGTGCCCTGGCCGACGGTGCAGTACTGCCGACCGCCGTTGTTGGCGATCGGGACCTCGACCGGGACTGCCACACCGAGCACGCCGACGGCGATGTTGTGGATCTCCGGCAGGCAGATGTTCGGGTTGTCCAGGAAGTGGAAGTTCGGGCTGTTGTTCCCGACCGTGCCCGTGAAGTTGGTGCCGCCGTTGCCCTCGATCGAGGCGGCGGCGCCGTCCGCGTCACCGATGGCCGAGGCCGGGCCGGCGGCACCGGCCAGCGCGGCGACGGCCAGGCCGGCGGCGGCGAAGGACTTCTGGATCATGGGAGATCCCTCTCTGAAATGCTCTTTGGATTCCTTGCGTACGGCGCTGAGAACGCTCAGACCCGGTCGGCAGTCACTGACGTTCAGATCAAAGAATGACGGCACGGAAGGTTACGGGGATTCTGGAAAAGAGTCCCGGAGGCGCGACGGTCAACGGAATCCGGTCGGATTATTAAGCCGAACCGGTTAACGGCCGCAATCCGCGCTCCCGGTCACTCGTTGAGCAGAACGCTTTCCGGCTGCGCCCCCGCAGCCGCTCCCAGTGATCCCCAGTACGGACAGCAGAACGGTGAAAAGCATGAAGTTCTCCAAGCGGGCCGGCGTGATGCTGCTGGCGGTCGGTGCCGGTGTGCTCGCCTCCCAGGGGGCGGCCTCTGCCGCCGCCCCGATCGGCCCCGACCAGGTGGGCGCCCTGGAGGACTCGCTGGCCACCCAGCAGGTCCCCGCGGACATCCCGCTCGCCCCACTGGGCAGCCGCCTCACGGCCGGCATCCCGACCTCGCTGCTCATGCCGCCGGCGCCCGGCCGGACCACCAGCTCCGACGGGGCGCTGCTCCCGGAGCAGATCGTCCCCCAGCTGACCACCGGCAAGGTGGGCCCGAGCGCCAAGGCCGAGCTGCCGCTCCCGCTGGTCGACCAGGGCGCCGACCTCGGCAAGGTGCTGCTGGACGCCCCGGCCGCCCCGCTGCACGCCAAGACCCCCGGGCTCACCCTCGGGCAGCCGCTCTCGCTTGCCCGGGACGGCGCCGGCCAGCTCGCCGACGGCCGGCTGAAGGTGGACGAGATCGACCCGCGGCTGGTCTCCGGCGCGGTGCAGGTGATCCCCGGGGCCAAGGCCAGCCTCGGCGGCGACGACAGCCGGCTCTCCCTCACCGACACGGCGGGCGCCCTGGCCGGCACCACCACCACGACCGCCACCACCGTGGTGGGGCAGACCGGCCTGACCGACCTGACCCAGCTCTGACCCGGCTCTGACCCCGGGATCCCATCCGGTACGAGAGCCCGGCACCCCGGCCGCGCGGCGGGATGCCGGGCTCTCGCGCGCCCGGTAGGGTGCTCAGCCCGGCAGGACGCCGGTCAGCCCGCCGACCAGCGGGAGGTCCTTGACGCCGCCGCCGGCGCTCAGCGGGCCGGTGAGCGTCCCGGTGCCGATCGCGGGCAGGCCCTGGTCCGGTTGGAGGGCCGCGCCGTTGTTGAGGAAGTCGGCCGAGGAGTTCGCCCACGGGTCCAGCCGCAGGCTCTTGATCGGCGCGACGCCGTAGCCGAGGCCGGTGGTCGTCCCGCCCAGCGCCTGGCCCAGGTCGGTCTTGGTCAGCTTGGCCGGGCCGGCCGGAGCCTCGCCCGGGGCGGTGGCGGCCTGCGCCGAACCGGCGCCGAGCAGCACCGCGGCACCCACGGCGGCGGCCAGGCCGGCCGCGCTCTTCTTCGAAACCATCGTGATCACCCTTCGGTGGATCGGAGGTACCGGACGGTTGTCCGGAGACGCCGAACTGCCCCCCGGCCGACTGGTCGGGGGGCAGGACGGCCGGTACGCGTGCCGATCGGGATCAGCAGTCGTCCGCGGGCTGCGGGACGGCCTCGACGTTGGCGCAGGCGTTGCCGAAGGCCGGGTTCAGCAGGCCGACGACGTTGATGCTGTTGCCGCACAGGTTGATCGGCACGTGCACCGGGACCTGGATCTGGTTGCCCGAGACGACACCGGGGGAGTTGGCGGCCACGCCCTCGGCGCCGGCGCTGGCGGCGGCGGAGCCCGCCGCGCCCAGCACCAGGCCGGCGGCGGCGGCGGAGAGGACGGCGGCCTTCTTCATGTTCTGCATGGGGGGTTGATCTCCTCGATCACACACGGGTGGAGCGTGCCGCGCCCCGGCGCTGCGGGGCGCGGCACGGGCTCGGGTGAATCAGCTGTCGCCGACGTGGCGACCGCGGGTTCAGCCGACGTTGGCGCACTGGTTGCCGAAGGCCGGGTTCAGCAGGCCGATGATGTCGATGCTGTTGCCGCACAGGTTGATCGGGATGTGGATCGGGATCTGGATCTGGTTGCCGGAGAGCACACCGGGGGAACCGGCGGCGACGCCCTCGGCACCGGAGCTGGCGACCGCACCGCCGGCGGCGCCGAGCACCAGGCCGCTGGCGGCCAGCGACAGGACGGCGGCCTTCTTGAAGTTGCGCATGTCATTCCTCCGATTTCTGCCCGACGGAAGGGAAATGTCGGGAGTCGGGCGAGCACGAATACTCACCCGAAGGCTGTAGGGATTTCCGTGATTGTCACTCGGGCGGCGCACACCGGCGTGTTCCGCCCATGGCTCGGGCGTGGCCGCGGCGGCCGTGTCGCGGTGCCCCGCGAAGCGATTCCCGCACGGCCGGGAAAGGCTTCGGACAAAGGCGCGACGGTTGGAATTCCGGTCAGGCGTTCCGGCACGGATTGCCGGACGCCGGGTAGGGGAGGCCCGCCGCGCCGACCGAGCCGCCGGTGGCCGCGATGCCGACGACGGCGTGGGCGTGCTTGCGCATGGGCGGTACTCGATTCGTGCGTAGGGGCCGGTGGAGACCGGGTTCCGTCAGGGAGAACGAGGCACCGCGGGCGGGGAAACGGTCGGACCCTCCGATCACCCGAATGCCCGGTCCGCGGCGCCGTTGGGCCGGATGGGTGACAGTGCGGGGAGCGTCGCAACCGGTCCGGTGGGGTCTCGTTCTAGATGTCGCACTCCCCGTGCATATCTGTCGAACAGTCAGGAGGCTCGTATGAGCATCAAGAAGACCGCCGCTGTCGGCGCGGCCGTGGTGGGCATCGTTGCCACCGGCGCCGGTACCGCGATGGCCAGCTCCGGCGCCCAGGGCGTTGCCGCCGGTTCCCCCGGTGTCATCTCGGGCAACCAGATCCAGGTCCCGGTGCACGTTCCGGTCAACGTCTGCGGCAACACCATCGACATCATCGGCCTGCTGAACCCGGCCTTCGGCAACAAGTGCGCCAACGTGGGCTGAGCCCGCACCCGGTTCGGCCGGTGCGAGCCGCCGTTCCGCGCTTCCCTCCTGGGGCGTGGGGCGGCGGCTCTTTGTCGTGCCGGGGCGGCGACGCCCCGTCAGTTCCCGGTGGTGTCACAAGCCTTGTTGCGTTACTTGTCAGTACCTAGAATGCGAGACCTGCTCACCTTTCCTGCTCCTCTCTTGCTCCGCGCCGCTCGGCGCCCCGCCCGGGCGGCCCCCCACCCCCGCAAGGAGTCGCGTGTGACCAGGTCCCCACGGTCGGCGGCGCGGCGGACACGCACCGGGTCCTCCCGGTGCGCCGCACTGCTCGCCACCGGAACCCTCCTCGCCACCCTCGGCCTGGCCGGCGCCCCCGCCGCCCTGGCCGACCCCGCCCCGGCCGCGCCCGCGGCCACCCGACCGGCCGCGGTCGTCGCCCTCGGCGACAGCGCCATCTCCGGGGAGGGCGCCGGCACCGACACCAACGACGGCTACTTCCCGGAGACGGACAGCCCCACCAACTACTGCCACCGCCACCCCAAGTCGGAGATCTTCGTCACCGACATCCCCGGGGTCACCCCGATCGACCTCGCCTGCTCCGGCGCCCAGACCGGCGACCTGGTCAGCGACCCGGAGCTGGCGAAGGTCACCGGCCCCGGCAGCGGCGACTTCGGCGAGCCCAAGCAGGACGTCAAACTGGCCGACACGGCGGCGAAGTACGACGTCAAGATGGTCGTCGTCACGATCGGCGCCAACGACGACTTCGACTTCAGCGGCATCATGATGCACTGCCTCGCGCAGTACTTCCCGATCCCCAAGGACCAGGGCTGCCGGGACACCATCGGCAGCGACGAGATCCGCCGGCGCGCCAAGGGCGTCCAGCCCAAGGTGGTCGCGGCGCTCCAGAACATCCGTCAGACCATGCGCCGGGCCGGCTACGCCGACTCCTCGTACCAGCTGGTCTACCAGTCGTACTTCAACCCGATCACCCCGGACATCCGGCGCAACGACTACCTCGGCAAGGTCGCCGACGGCTGCCCGGCCTTCCCCGAGGACCTCGCCTGGGGCCACAACTGGGTGGTGCCGACGCTCAGCGACGCGCTGCGCGGCGCGGCCGAGCAGGTGCCCGGCGTCCGGTACCTCGACCAGCGGCGGGTCGCCTTCGGCCACGAGGTCTGCGCGGAGTGGACGAGCTCCCCGTACGAGTACACCAACGGGGACGTCATCAACCTCTCCGAGTGGGTGCGCAACGGCTGCGACTCGCAGATCGGCATCCCCGGGCTGTGCATGAACATGGTCCGCCAGTCGTACCACCTGCGGGTGGCCGGCTACCGCGGCGAGGGCGTCTGCCTCGGCCAGTTCTACGCCCGGCCGGAGCTGGCGCAGGCGTACTGCACCCTCAACCAGCAGAACACCACCTCGATCCAGCCGCTCACACCCGGACAGCCGTTCGGCGACGTCCCCGAGGACGGCGCCTGGTACCAGCTGACCAACGCGGCCAGCGGCAACGCGCTCGACCTCACCGGCGGCGGCAGCTACGGCGACTCGACCAACGGCCGGGCCGCGATCACCTATCCGGCCACCGGCGGGCTCAACCAGTCCTTCGTCCTGGAGGCGAAGGCCGGCGGCAGCTACGAGCTCGACTTCAGTGGCAACCGGAACATGTGCCTGGACGCCAACGCCGCCTCCACCGCCCCCGGCACCCGGATCCAGCAGTGGGGCTGCACCGGCGGCGGCAACCAGCACTGGGTGTTCACGCCGGCCGGCAACGGCCGCTACAAGATCGCCGACTCCCAGGACCAGGGCAAGGTCCTGGCCGCCGGCGCCACCCTCGACGCCAAGGGCAACCCGTACGTCGAACTCGCCGCCGACACCGGCGCTGCCGACCAGCTCTGGCAGCTCACCAAGCTCGGCATCGTCTACGTCCACGGCTGATCCGCCCCGCACGTCCTGAGGCCCCGGCCGCCGCCGCCCCCACCCGGGCGGCGGCGGCCGTGTGCACGACCGGGCCGGTGTGGTGCTCGGCACGGGTGGCGTGGTGCTGCGCGCCGGTCCGGAGGGCGCCAGGGGCCGTCGGTTCGGGGTCGTGCCGTAGGCTCACGGGAAAATCGTTGCGCCGGAGCCGCGCGGACCACGAGCGGGGCGGGGAGTACCCAGACCAGATGAGCACGGCATCGAGCACCGAGTCGTCCAGCACCCAGCCCGGAGCGCCCGGGGCGGCGCCTGCGGAGGCCCCCGAGGAACGGACGGGCCCGGCGTCCGGACGGTTCGGGGCACTGGTGGACCGCTTCGCGCCCGCGCTGGGCGCGTACGCGGTGGTCAAGGCCATCGGCCTGACCGTCTTCCTGCTGCTGCTCTCGCACACCGGCGACTACCTGAAGAAGCAGCCGGGCCGCGGCGGCGGCGCCCACGCCTGGGACGTGCTGGGCACCTGGGACGGCATCTGGTACCAGCGGATCGCCGAGAACGGGTACGACCCGCAGCTGATCCCGTTGCACGGCTTCCCGCTGGCCACCTACTACGAGAACTCGGCCGCCTTCTTCCCGCTCTACCCCTGGCTGATGCGGCTGGTCGGCGCCGTCACCGGGCTCGGCCCGTACGGCTCCGGGATCGTCGTCTCGGTGATCGCCTCGCTGGTCGCCGCGGCCGGGATCTTCGCGGTCGCCGAGCGGCTGGGCGGCTTCCGGGCGGGCGTGATCGCCGCGGTGCTCTGGGGCCTGTTCCCGGGCTCCGGCGTGGAGTGGGCGGTCTACTCGGACTCGCTGTTCGTCGCGCTGTCCGCCTGGGCCTGCTACTGCGTGATGACCCGCCGCTGGGTGGCGGCCGGCCTGCTGGCGCTGGTGGCGGGCCTCAACCGGCCGACCGCCGCCGCGCTGATCGCCGCCGTCTCGATCGCCGCGCTGGTCGCGCTGGTCCGCCGCACCGACGGGGTGGCCCGCCCGCTGACCGCGATGCTGATCACCCCGTGGGGCCTGATCGGCTACGTCGCCTGGGTCGGCTGGAAGATGGGCGACTGGGGCGGCTACTTCAAGCTCCAGCAGGGCGCCTGGAACCGCTACTTCGACGGCGGCGCCTCCACCCTGCGCACGATCATGGACGTGATCACCGGCCACTGGGACTTCTGGCAGTCCAACCCCGTCCCGGACCTGATCGCGATCGCCCTGCTGATCGCCCTGCCCGGCTTGCTGGTGCTGCTCTGGCGCACCCGGCCGCCGCTGGTGCTGTGGGTCTACACCGCGCTCACCATCATCACCGCGCTGAGCAGCAACCAGATCTTCGGCAACATCTCGCGCTACCTGCTGCCCGCCTTCCCGCTCTGCATCGGCCTGGCGGTGGCGCTGCGCAAGCTGCGGACCTCCTCGCTGGCCGGGCTGCTGGCCATGCCGGTCCTCGCGGCGGGCTGGTACGCGGGCTATGCGCTGTTCGAGTTGGGCATCCCGTAGACCCGGCGTTGGTTGGCAACGGGATCATCCGGCAGCAGACGGGCCGTTGCTAACCTCGGACGTATGACGACGACCCCGCCGCCCGTGCGCCAGATCCGCGACATCTCCGGGCTGATGGACCACGCGAGCCACGTGCTGGCCACCCGGATGGCGGCCGCCTTCACCGAGCTCGGGATCACCCCGCGCGCCTACTGCGTGCTGTTCCACGCGCGGGCGGGCGAGCGCACCCAGATCCAGCTGGCCGAGCTGGCGGACCTGGACAAGACGACCATGGTGGTCACCGTCGACGAGCTGGAGAAGGCGGGCCTGGCCGAGCGCCGCCCGTCCGCGACCGACCGGCGGGCCCGGATCGTCTCGGTCACCGAGGCGGGCGAGCGGGCCGTGGTGCGGGGCAGCGCGATCGCCGACCGGGTGCACCGCGAGCTGCTGGAGTCGCTGCCGCAGCCCGAGCGCGAGGTGTTCCTCTCGGCCCTGACCCACCTGGTGGACGGCCACCTCGCGGAGCCCGTCGAGGTCGAACGCACCGTCCGCCGCGCCCGCCGCTCCCGGGGATAGTCGCCGGCCGCCCGCCCCGGACCGCTTCCGCGGGCTCGCCGCCACCGTCCCGTGGTCGACCGGGTGCGAGAACTGACCGTCCGTCAACTCGCTTGAATGCGACCAATGTTCGAAGGGTCAGCCTGGATCCGGCCCGCGTTCGAACGGCGGACCGGACCCCGGGGTGCTACGGCCAGACCAGGCAGTACAGCTGGTGCCCGGCCTCGTGCAGCCGGTTGGCGAAGTCCTGCCACTCGTGCAGCATGCTGTAGATCACGAACGCGTCCCGCGGCCCGCGCCGGTCCGGCACGGTGGACCAGATGAAGGCGGCGGCGCCGAGCTCGGTCTCGTCGGCCTTGCGCAGCGGCTCGACGACGTTGTGGGGGAGCTGGACGACGGCGTAGTCGGGGTGCAGCACCACCAGTTCCAGCGGCGGCACCTGGTGCAGCGGGACGCCCTGGATGCCGGTGAGCACCATGGCGCTCATCGTCTCCGGTTTGATCTTGGTGGAGAGGTGGCCGGTGGGGGAGCCGCTGGTCTCCATCAGGTCGCCGAGGCGGCCCAGTGCGCCGAGCTCGCCGGCCTCCAGGCCGAGTCCGCCCGGCCCGAGGGCGGTGGGGACTCTGGCGGCCGTCGCGCGGTCCGGGGCTCCGAAGTACTTGTAGGTCACCCCCACGCGTCCCTCACCCCGCCTCTCACCGCCGCGACGACCACGACCCGTACCCGCTCCCGTACCCCCGCGTGCGGTCTCGGCGGGCCTGCGGGAGCCCCCCGCGGCCTCGTCGTAACCGTCCTGCGCCTCGGACACTCGGACCATCCTCACCGGAATTCGCCGGAATCGACAGACCCCCGCACGTCCGGCGCCCACCGGACGTGCTCCTTACCCGTCATGCGCCGCCGTACCCATTCGCGGTACGCGGCAGTCCTCTCCACACCCCTGCACACAGACCGGAGGTCCTGTGCACTCTGTGTACACAGTCTGACTGGTCCCCGGTCCGGTGAAGTCAGCGGCCCCTGCTGTACGGACAACCGTACAGACAACGGTGCCCGGATCATCGTTCCAGATGATCGGGTCGGACATGCAGAGCGTGAGGACACGATTTGAGACCATGTCTTTTGTGAGCTACCCCTACGAAGCCCCCCAGTCCCAGTCGCTGTTCGACCGCGCCTCCGTGGTGACGCCCGGCGGCGTCAACTCCCCGGTGCGCGCCTTCCGCGCGGTCGGCGGCACGCCGCGCTTCATGGTGTCCGGCACCGGTCCCTACCTCACCGACGTCGACGGCCGCGAGTACGTCGACCTGGTGTGCTCGTGGGGTCCGATGATCCTCGGCCACGCGCACCCCGCGGTGATCGACGCCGTCCAGCGGGCCGTCTCCCGCGGCACCTCCTTCGGCACCCCCGGCGAGGGCGAGGTCGAGCTGGCCGAGGAGATCGTCGCCCGGGTCGCCCCGGTCGAGCAGGTCCGCCTGGTCTCCTCCGGCACCGAGGCCACCATGTCCGCGATCCGGCTGGCCCGCGGCTTCACCGGCCGCGCGAAGGTGGTGAAGTTCGCCGGCTGCTACCACGGTCACGTGGACGCGCTGCTGGCCGCCGCCGGTTCCGGCGTGGCCACCTTCGGCCTGCCGGACACCCCGGGCGTCACCGGCGCCCAGGCCGGCGACACCATCGTGCTGCCGTACAACGACCTGGCCGCCGTCGAGCAGGCGTTCGCCGCCCACCCGGGCGAGATCGCCTGCGTGATCACCGAGGCCTCGCCCGGCAACATGGGCGTCGTCCCGCCGCTGCCCGGCTTCAACGGCGGCCTGGCCCGGCTCTGCCGGGAGAACGGCGCGCTGTTCATCTCCGACGAGGTGATGACCGGCTTCCGCGTCTCCAAGGCCGGCTGGTACGGCCTGGAGGCGGCGCACGAGGGCTGGGCGCCGGACCTGCTGACCTTCGGCAAGGTCATGGGCGGCGGCTTCCCGGCCGCGGCCTTCGGCGGCCGCGCCGACGTGATGGCGCACCTGGCCCCGGCCGGCCCGGTCTACCAGGCGGGCACCCTGTCCGGGAACCCGGTCGCCACCGCGGCGGGCCTGGCCCAGCTGCGCGGCTGCACCGACGAGGCGTACGCGACGGTGGACAAGGTCGCCGCCGAGGTCTCCGGCCTGGTCGCCGACGCGCTCGCCAAGGAGGGCGTCGCGCACCGGCTGCAGACCGCCGGGAACATGTTCTCGGTGTTCTTCACCGAGGCCCCGGTCACCAACTATGACGAGGCCAGGACCCAGGAGGCGTACCGTTTCACCGCCTTCTTCCACGCGATGCTGGCCGAGGGCGTCTACCTGCCGCCGTCCGCCTTCGAGTCCTGGTTCGTCTCGGCGGCCCACGACGAGCGGGCGATCGAGCGGATCGCCGCCGCCCTGCCGGCCGCCGCGCGCGCCGCTGCCGCCGCCACGGCCTGACCGCCGCGGCCCGTACCCCGATTCCCAGGAGTAGTCGAGAAGTGAGCGCCAAAGAGATCACCGTCGTCCACGTGATGCGGCACGGCGAGGTGCACAACCCGGAGGGCGTCCTGTACGGGCGCCTGCCGGACTACCACCTGTCCGAGCTGGGCCGGAAGATGGCCGAGCGGGTCGCCGAGGACCTGGCCGACCGGGACGTCACCCACGTGGTGGCCTCCCCGCTGGAGCGGGCCCAGGAGACCGCCGCGCCGATCGCCGAGGCGCACGGCCTGGACATCGCGGTGGACGCGCGGCTGATCGAGGCGGAGAACGTCTTCGAGGGCAAGACCTTCGGGGTCGGCGACGGTTCGCTGCGGAACCCGGGCTACTGGAAGTACCTCACCAACCCGTTCAAGCCGTCCTGGGGCGAGCCCTACCTCGACCAGGCGGTGCGGATGATGGGCGCGATCGGCGCGGCCCGGGACGCCGCGCGCGGGCACGAGGCGGTCTGCGTCAGCCACCAGCTGCCGATCTGGATCCTCCGCTCCTTCGCCGAGCGCCGCCGGCTCTGGCACGACCCGCGCAACCGGCAGTGCTCGCTGGCCTCGCTGACCAGCTTCACCTTCGAGGGCGACCGGATCGTCTCGGTCGGCTACCGCGAGCCGGCCCGCGACCTGCTGCCCGCGCACCTGGTGGGCAAGGGCCGCAAGGGCGACAAGCCGGTGGGCAAGAGCTTCGGCGCCTAGCCTCCCGTAAGCGGCGTGTAAGTATGACTTCGGG
>NZ_JBHUAL010000263.1:0-11350 GCF_042789775.1 Kitasatospora sp. NPDC056800
CGGCCACGGCCGTGCGGGGCACCTCTGTCATTCGTTCTGTTCTTCCTAGAAGTCGTCGTCGAAGGCGACGGAGCCCTCGACGGCGACCTGGTACGCCGAGACGCGGCGCTCGAAGAAGTTGGTCAGCTCCTGGACGTTCTGGAGCTCCATGAAGCCGAACGGGTTCGTCGACCCGTAGCGGATCGGCAGGCCCAGGCGGGCCAGGCGCTGGTCCGCCACGGCCTGCAGGTACTCGCGCATCGAGGCGGTGTTCATGCCGGGCAGGCCGTCACCGCACAGGTCCTGGGCGAACTGGAGCTCGGCCTCGACGGCCTCCTCCAGCATCTCCGTGACCTGCTTGGCCATCTCGTCGTCGAAGAGGTCGGGCTCCTCCTCGCGGACGGTGTCGACCACCGACATCGCGAAGTCCATGTGCATGGACTCGTCGCGGAACACCCAGTTGGTGCCCGTGGCCAGGCCGTGCAGCAGGCCGCGCGAACGGAACCAGTACACGTAGGCGAAGGCGCCGTAGAAGAACAGGCCCTCCACGCAAGCCGCGAAGCAGATCAGGTTCAGGAGGAACGCGCGGCGGTCCTCCTTGGTCTGCAGCGAGTCGATGTGGTCGACCGCGTTCATGTACTTGAAGCAGAACTGCGCCTTCTGGCGGATGGAGGGGATGTTCTCCACCGCGGCGAAGGCCGCGTTGCGGTCCTCCGGGTCGGGCAGGTAGGTGTCCAGCAGCGTCAGGTAGAACTGGACGTGCACGGCCTCTTCGAACAGCTGCCGCGAGAGGTACAGGCGCGCCTCGGGCGAGTTGATGTGCTTGTAGAGGCTCAGCACCACGTTGTTGGAGACGATCGAGTCGCCCGTCGCGAAGAACGCGACCAGCCGGCCGATGAGGTGGCGCTCGCCCTCGCTGAGCTTCGCCAGGTCGGCGACGTCGGAGTGCAGGTCCACCTCCTCGACGGTCCAGGTGTTCTTGATCGCGTCCCGGTACCGGTCGTAGAACGACGGGTAGCGCATCGGGCGCAGGGTCAGCTCGAAGCCGGGGTCGAGCAGCATCTTGCGGTCTTCGGGGGTGGTCACTGGCAGGCCTCGCAGGACTCGGGGTTCTCCAGGGAGCAGGCGATGGCGGCTTCCTGCTCCGGGGTGAGGGAGGGGGTGTTCACGGGCACCGGTGCCGGCGCGGCGGCACGGGCGGTGCCGGACGCGGCCTGGGCGATGCGGGTGGCCGGGCGCGAACGCAGGTAGTAGGTGGTCTTCAGACCGACCTTCCACGCGTAGGCGTACATCGAGCTGAGCTTGCCGATGGTCGGCGCCGCCATGAACAGGTTCAGGGACTGGCTCTGGTCCAGGTACGGCATACGGGCCGCGGCCAGGTCGATCAGCGCGCGCTGCGGCAGCTCCCAGGCCGTCCGGTACAGCGAACGGACCCCGGCGGGCAGCCAGTTCAGGTCCTGGACGGAGCCGTTGGCGTCGCGCAGGGCGTCGCGGGTCTGCTGGTCCCAGACGCCGAGCTCCTTGAGCTCGCGCACCAGGTACGGGTTGACCTGGAGGAACTCGCCGGACAGCGTCTCGCGCTTGAACAGGTTGGACACCTGCGGCTCGATGCACTCGTACACGCCGGCGATGGACGCGATGGTCGCGGTCGGCGCGATGGCCAGCAGCAGCGAGTTGCGCAGGCCGGTCTCGGCGATCCGGGCGCGCAGCGCCGTCCAGCGGTCGGCCCACTGCGGGGCGGCCGTCGGGAAGTGGTCGATGTGCAGCTCGCCGCGGGCGGCGCGGGTCTCGCCGTACGCCTCGTGGCGGCCGAGCTGCTCGGCCAGGTCGGCGGAGCGCTCGTACGCGGTGAGCATGATGCGCTCGGCGATCAGCGTGGAGAGCCGGGCGGCCTCGGCGGAGTCGAAGTCGATCCGCAGCTTGAAGAAGACGTCCTGGAGGCCCATCACGCCGAGGCCGACCGGCCGCCAGCGGGAGTTGGAGGTGCCGGCCTCGGTGGTCGGGTAGAAGTTGATGTCCACCACGCGGTCGAGGAACGTCACGGCCGTGCGGACGGTGGCGTCGAGGCGCTCCCAGTCCATGGCGCCGAGCAGGTCGTCGACGGTGGCACCGGGGGCCACGTGGGCGCCGAGGTTGACCGAGCCGAGGTTGCAGACGGCGGTCTCGGAGTCGTCCGTGACCTCCAGGATCTCCGTGCACAGGTTGGAGGAGTGCACGGTGCGGCCCGGCAGGGCGGTCTGGTTGGCGGCGCGGTTGGAGGCGTCCTTGAAGGTCATCCAGCCGTTGCCGGTCTGCGCCAGGGTGCGCATCATGCGGGCGTACAGGGTCTGCGCCGGGATGGTGCGGACGGCCTTGCCGGCCAGCTCGGCCTTGCGGTAGGCCTCGTCGAAGTCGGCGCCCCACAGGTCGACCAGCTCCGGCACGTCGGCCGGGGAGAACAGCGACCAGTCCTGGTTGGCGTTGACCCGGCGCATGAACTCGTCCGGGATCCAGTGCGCCAGGTTGAGGTTGTGGGTGCGGCGGGCCTCTTCGCCGGTGTTGTCGCGGAGCTCCAGGAACTCCTCGATGTCGGCGTGCCAGGTCTCCAGGTAGACGCAGGCCGCGCCCTTGCGGCGGCCGCCCTGGTTGACGGCGGCGACCGAGGAGTCGAGGGTGCGCAGGAACGGCACGATGCCGTTGGACTTGCCGTTGGTGCCGCGGATCAGGCTGCCGCGCGAGCGGATGCGCGAGTAGGACAGGCCGATGCCGCCGGCGTGCTTGGACAGGCGGGCGATCTGCGCGTAGCGGTTGTAGATCGAGTCCAGGTTGTCCAGCGGCGAGTCGAGCAGGTAGCAGCTCGACATCTGCGGGTGCCGGGTGCCGGAGTTGAAGAGCGTCGGCGAGGAGGTCAGGTACTCCAGGCGGCTCATCAGGCCGTACAGCTCGGCCACCTCGCGCACCGACTGCTCGGAGTCGCCGACCGCCAGGCCGCAGGCGACGCGGAGCAGGAAGTGCTGCGGGGTCTCGATCACCTTGCGGGTGATCGGGTGGCGCAGCAGGTAGCGGGACTGCACGGTGCGCAGGCCGAAGTACTCGAAGCGGTCGTCGCCGGCGGTGTCGATCAGCGCGTCCAGGGCGGCGGCGTGCTTGGCGACGAAGTCCGCGGTGGTGTCGCCGATCAGGCCCTCGGTGTGCCCGACGGCGATCGAGGCGGAGAAGGACACCGAGCCCTGGCTGTTCGCCTCGTCGACGATCTCCAGCGCGAGCAGGCGGGCGGCCAGCTTCGAGTACTGGGGGTCCTCGGCGATCATCGACGCGGCGGCGTCCACGGCCAGCCCGCGCAGCTCGGCGAAGTCCGAGCCGGCGTGGCGGCCGCGCAGCGCGGCGGCGGCGACATGGCCGGGGTCGACCTCGGTGAGGTCGGTGCTGCGGTCGGTGAGCAGCCGCAGCAGCGCGCCCCCGGGGTCGGAGACCGTCGGGTCGGTGAAGGCGGTACCGGAGCCCTGGGCGGGCAGGGTGGCTGAGGCAGCGGTGGTCAAGGCGCTCTCTCCTGGCGGCGATCGGCGGCGGTGCTCGGGGGGCCACCGGGCCGATCTGGGCAGGGGAGCACGGCGCGAACGCAAAAAAGCGTCGCGCGAGGTGACTCCCCGGCCCGCCCGCGAGGCCCGGAGGGGTACTGCTGGTGCCGGCGCGGCCTCTGCGGGAGGGCCGTGGCGCACGCCGTCGGCAGGTACTCGGACTCGCGGGGTGCGGCTGCTGGAGCCGCCCGCTCACCGCTGCGGGGCAGTCCCGGATTCGCACCGGGTTCCCCTGCATCGACAGCAGAAGCGAGCATACATGTTGTGCCGCCGGACTGCGGCGGCACCATATGTTGTGCCTGTCGTGTCGCGGATGTGCGTGGGCCGGGCAGCCGGTCAGTGCTTCAGATAGACCTTGTACGTGCTCGAATCGCCGGTCGGCGAGGTGAATTGGGCGACCAGCCGGTAGTGTCCGGCGGCGCCCAGGGCCTCGCTCAGGGCCCGGTCGGTGGCCCTCGGCGCGGTGCTGTCGAGGACGACCATGGTGAACCAGCCGTCCCGGATCGCGGCGACGCTGCCGTCGTCGCCGTGGTGCTCGACCCCGGCCCCGTCGCGGTAGTCCGTGCCGGCGCGCGCGGAGACCCACTGCTCGGGCTTGGAGACGCCGCCGAGGTAGTACTCGGCGAGTCCGTCGACCTCGGTGAGGTAGCGGCCCTGGGGCTCCGTGTGGACCCGCAGGACGGCCAGCAGGCGGCCGGAGTCGGGCCCGTTCTGGTAGCGCAGCGCGGACTGCTCCAGGCCGAGGGCGAGCAGGGCGACCCAGACCAGGATGCCGAGCTGGGGGTGGCGGAAGTGGGCGCCGACCAGCCGGGTCAGGCCGACCCCGGCGAGCGGGGCGGCCAGCAGCATGCCGTAGCCGAGGTGGCGGAACAGCGCGCCGGAGGTGCCGGTCCACAGGTGGGCGGCGGGGACCAGCAGGGCGGTGGCGGTCAGGACGGCCCCGAGCAGGGCGCGCCGGCCCCGGGTGGTGGGGAGGGGCTCCTTCTCCGGCGCGTCGTGCTCGGGCATCTGTTCGCGGCGCGCGTAGGCGATGGTGCCGGCCACCGCGAGGACGGTGAACAGGCCGGCCCACTGGAGCGTGCCGAGCAGGACCGAGCCGGCCGAGCCGGGGGCGTTGCCGCGCGAGGGCGACCACCCGGCGACCTTGCCGAGGGTGCCGTACGGGAGCAGCAGGACGAGGGTGCCGAGGGCCGTCAGCAGTGAGCGCAGGGCGGCCGGGCCCACCCGGTGGTACGGCCGGGCGCAGGCGAAGGCGAGGGCCACCAGGGCGGGGACGGCGAAGGCCGCGGAGTAGGCCGTGGCGCAGGCCAGCGCCGTGGGCGGGGCGGCGAGCAGGGCCAGGGCCGGATGGCGGCCTGCGGTGAACACCGTGGTCCAGGCCGCGAGGGCGACCAGCAGGACGGCGAGGGACTCGGGCGCGGCGTAGAAGCCGACCACGACGGTGGACTGGAGGACGGCGTACCCGGCGATGGCGCAGATGGCGACCCGCTCGTTGAACAGCCGCCGGGTCAGCGAGTACAGCAGGACCGTGGTGAGCAGCGCGAAGCCGAGGCTGAGCAGCCGGGTGCCCCAGATGCCGTTGGCGTCGGCGGCGGCGCCGGCCAGCGGCGGGTAGAGCCAGGGCGAGCCGTGCACCCGGTCGACCAGGTCGGTGGTGACCGGGGTGCCGTGCAGCAGGTGGGCCAGCTGCTGGCGGCCGGCGACCATGGCGGCGGCCTCGTCGGGGTGCGCGGCGGCCAGCAGGCGCAGCGAGAGGGCGGCCTGGACGGTGAGGACGGCGCCCAGCAGGCCGCGGGCGATCCACCGGCGCCGGGGGCTGGTGCCCGGGTCCCAGCCGATCGCGGGGACCCGCGGGATGGTGTACGGGGCCAGCTCGACGCCGTCGGGGTTGTCGACCGCTACGGCGGGGCGGGGCCCGTCGGGGCTGTCCACCGCCACGGCGCCGGGCCCGTCCGGGTCCGGCTCGGCGGCCGGGTCGTGGGCGGAGCGGCCGTGCGGGACGGGGGAGAACTCGGACTCAGTGCTCATCAGGGGTTCCGGATGTCGAAGCCGTAACGGGGGTCGGACACGCGCTGCTTGAACGCGGCGAGGGTGTCCGGCACGGCCTCGACCCGCCAGTCCGCCCGCTTGACGATGTTGAACCAGACGAAGCCGACGATGTCGTCGTGCGCCTCCAGCCCGGAGAACAGCTGGTCGATGTCCGCGTGCTGGCGCTTGCCCTGCTCGGAGGCGGTCTCGCTGATGAAGAAGGGCTTCTGGGAGAAGCCGCGGATCTCGGCCATGGTCGGGCCGTAGAGCGCGTCGAAGGTCTTGGGCCCGGTCTTGGTGAAGTAGCCGGTCATGCCGGCCCAGTCGACGTAGGTGTCGCCGGGGTAGTACGGCTCCAGGCGGGTGTTGGGCGCGGGGTCGGTGATGTTGGGGCTCCAGACCCAGATCACGTTGGTGGCGCCGGCCTGGTCGAAGAGGTCGTGGACGTGGCGCCAGGCGGCCACGAAGTCCTCGGGGGTGGCGGCCTGACGGCCCCACGGGTACCAGTCGCCGTTCATCTCGTGGGCGATGCTGACGGCGATCGGCAGGTTGAACTTGGCCACGGCCTTGGCGACGCCGCGCACGTAGTCGTCGGTGTCGCCGGCCGCGATCGAGGCGAGCGAGCGGTCGTGCGGCTCCCAGGCCATGAAGGGCAGCGCCCCGGCGTCGTGGATCCGGCGGGCGCCCGCGGTGTCGAAGCCGCCCTTCCAATGGGCGTAGAACTCCAGGACGTTGGGCTGCTTGCCGATCGCGTCGCGGTAGCCGGGCAGCGCGTCCATCGTGGCGGGGACGTCGGGCAGGGCGGCGCCGAGGTACTTGTGGCTCGGCCTGAGCAGCGGCGTGACGTCGTACGGGACGCCGGCCGGCAGGGCCTTGGGCGTGGCGGGCGCGGCCGGCGCGGTGCCCCCCGCGGCGGGGGCCGCGCCCGGAGTGCCGGGAGTCCCGGGGGCGCCGGGGGCCGGGGTGGCGGCCGGGGCGGCCTGGGCGAGGTCCTTCTGCATCGCGAAGCCGGGGTCCTCGGGGCCGCACGCGGTGGTGAGCAGCAGGCCGGCGGCGGCCAGCAGCGGGAGCGCCAGCCGGTGACGGAGCCGGCCGGCCCGTCTCGGGTGGGCGGTCATGGCGATCACACTGCTTCCGTCGGGCGGGGCTGGACGAGGACCCGGCCCACGATGGTGGCGTAGAAGAGGCCGGAGGCGAGGACGAGGGCGAAGTTCAGCGGGCCCATGGTGAGCATCCGCCAGATGCTCAGCAGCACCCAGAGCAGGGCGGTTCCGCCGCCCCAGGCGATGACGCCGATCCAGAACCGCCGGGTCCTGTTCCGCTTGGCGCCGCTGGAGCCGGTCGGCTGCCAGGCCATCCGGTTGCGGCGCACGATGTCCCAGATGGCGAAGACGTGCGCCCAGCCGTACATCATGCGGGCGGCCCAGGCCTCCAGCCGGTAGGGGTTGCGGTGCCAGAGCGGGAAGATGACCGTCGCGTAGAGCAGGCCGGGCAGCACCAGCGCGGTGTTCTCCCAGCGGATCAGGTCGGGGCGGGCGAGCAGCAGGACGATCGGGATGAGCGGTGAGACGACGGTGAACAGCGCCGTGTGGATGTAGTAGAAGAAGCCGGACAGGTAGCAGGCCCGGGTGATCGGCCGCAGCTTGGTCTGCCAGAACTTCTTGCTGCCGAGCAGGCTCATCGAGCCGGTGCACCAGCGGTACTGCTGGTTGAAGAAGCCGCCGACGTTGTCCGGGCAGACGCCGGTGGCCAGCGCGACGGGTATGTACTGGAGGTCCCAGCCGAGGCGGCGCAGGTCGAACCCGGTGTGCACGTCCTCGGAGTGGCCGATCAGCGTGGTGCCGCCGTTCTCCTCCAGCGCCGCGCGCCGGTACACCGCGCAACTGCCCACGCAGATGGCGCCGTCGCTGCGCTGCCGGGAGACCTGGACGGTCCGGTAGAACAGCTCCTGGACGGCGCCGGCGCCGCGCTCGATCCAGTTCTGCGAGTCCAGGATGCGGAAGAACTGCGGGGACTGGACGATGCCGAGGCGGGGGTCGGCCTCCATGTAGGGGAGCATCTCGTTCAGCAGGTCCGGCCGGGGCGCGAAGTCGGCGTCCAGGATGAGGATGTAGTCGCTGTCGGAGTTGCGGAAGCCGAACTGGAGGTTGCCGGCCTTCTTGAACCAGCCGAGCTTGTCGCGGGTGCCGTACACGAACCCGAAGTCGACGGCCATCTGCGCGAGTTGCGGGCTGTTGCTGTCGTCGAGGACGTACGGGGTGACGTCGCCCGGGTACTGGTCGCGGAGCCGGGCGACGTGCGTCCAGGTGTTGTGCAGGACCTCGATCGGCTCGCCGGCGACCGGGAGGAAGATGTCGACGGTCGGATGGTGCTCGGGCTGCCAGGACTTGACCAGGGCCCGGTGGGCGGAGAGGTCGAAGGTCTCGTTGAAGCCGTGCACCCAGCGGGATATCAGGTAGTAGACGATGGTGAAGGCGAGCGGCGGTATGAAGAAGAGGAACCACGGCGTCGCGCTCAGCAGCCCGATCTCGCTGGCCACCATGCAGGCGAAGCTGATGAGGGAGAAGCAGGTCAGCACCCACAGGTTGGTGCGGGCGTAGAGGTACTTCTCGGTGTTGTCCGGGGGTTGGGGGAGCAGGCCCCACCGGTTGCGGGCGGTCGGGCCGCGCCGGCTGCGGCGTCGTGAGACCGGCGGCTGACCGCTTCCCGCGAGTCGCGCGCTCTCGGTGACAGTCACGTGCTCTACTCCCCCGAAGCCGTACTGAGTCTGAACCGTCCCCGGGTGGTGGCCGTTGTCGCTCGGGCACCAGGGGACGCCAGGATCGTACGGGACCGATCGCTCTGCGTCCGCTTCCCCCTGTTCGACCGGCCGCCCGGAACCGATATCGAGCTCCGATCGTGATGTGAACGGGGGTGCGGCCGGAGCGCCTGTGTACGGTTGTCCGTTCGACGGGCGAGGACGGTTCGGGGGAGAGCGATGGGCATCGAGGACGGCGCGGCCGGGCGCGTGGCGCGGGGCCTGCGGGCGGTCGCCGCCTTCGGTGCGGTCGCCGCGCTGCTGGCCGGGTGCAGCGGCGACGTCGGGGCGGTGGAGCCGCCGGCCGGCCCGGCGACGGCGCTGTCCGGGCCGGGCATCTGCTCGACCGCGCAGGAGCCGTTCCCCAAGCTGGCGATGGACGGCGGCGCCAAGATCCTCGAACCGAACCCGTGGAACACCGCGGGCACGGTCTGCGTGGACCCGGTCGGGGACAGCGGGTTCACGGTGTCCCGGATCAACGACTTCGTCCCGAAGAACCCGCTCGCCCCGGGCGCCTACCCCAACGTCTCGACCGCCCCGGGCGCGAGCGGACTGCCGGTGCCGGTCAGCGCGCTCGGCGACGCCACCGCCGACTGGGACGCCAACGGCCGGGTGAGCGGCTCCTTCAACCTCTCCTTCGACCTCTGGTACGGCTCCAGCCCGGACAACTGCCTGCCGGGGGAGAGCGCCGAGGTGATGATCTGGCTGGACGCCACCGACAACGTGCGGCCCGCCGGCGACAAGGTGGCGGACGCCCTGCCGTTCGGGGACGCGAGCTACCACGTCTACCAGGCGCCGATCACCGGCCCGCACAGCGTGATCAGCTACGTCCGCACGGCACCCACCCACACCACCCGCGGCCTCGACCTGCGGCTGTTCACCGCCGACGCGATGGCGCGCGGCTACGTCCCGAAGAGCTCCTACCTCTGCCGGGTGCAGGCGGGGTTCGAGGTCTGGAGCGGCGGGACCGGCCTGCGCAGCAACTCCTTCGCCTTCCACAACCGGGTCGGCCTGCCGGCCGGCGAGGTCCCGGCGGGCGCCCCGGGGATCTGCCTGCGGCACGGCGGCGGCGGGACCGCCGGCAGCCCGGTGACCGTCGGATCCTGCGGCGACCAGGCCGTCTCGACCGGGTGGACGGTGGGCAACGACGGCTCGCTGCGCGGCGGAGCGGCCTGCCTGGCGCCGGGCGCCGACCGCTCCTCGGTGACCCTGGCCGAGTGCACCGGCGGCTCGGCCCAGCGCTGGGTCACCGCCCCCGGGCAGCGGCTGAAGCACCCGGACACCGGGCTGTGCCTGGGCACCGCGGGCGGGGCGCTCGCGGACGGCACGGCGGTGCTCCTGCGCCCGTGCGCGGACACCGTCTCGCAGCGCTGGAAGCTGCCCTACAACGGGGTCGCGTGAGCCGACGTCGCACCCGGGAAACCCCGGCCGTGCTGACGTTTCGTCCGCGCACCCCCCATGGGCGTGTCGGGGTGGATGCCCTAGCATTCGGGCCATGAGCGATCGACCGGTACCGAGTGGCGAGCCGGGCCAGCCCGCCACGCCACCGCAGCAGGCACCGGCCGGGGGGCCCGCTCCGGCCACCGGTGTGCCACCGCAGTTCCCGAGCGGAGCCTTCGGCCCCGCGTCCGGCTACGGGCCGCCGCCCGCACCCGCGCAGCCCCAGCAGATGACGCCGCATCCGGTCGCGCAGCCGGTGCCGCCGGTGCCGCACCAGGGCGGCGGACCCGCCCCGGTGGCGCCGGGGCCGGTGCAGCCCGGCCCGGTGGCGCCGCAGCCCGGCCCGGTGGCACCACAACCCGTCCAGCCGCAGGCGGTTCAGCCGCAGCCGCAGGCACCGATGCCGCAGCCCGGGCCGGCCGTCGGGCAGCCCTTCCCGCCGGGCCCGCAGCCGGGCCAGCCGCAGCTGGGTCAGCCCGTGGCGCACTGGCAGCAGCAGGGCGGCTTCCAGCCGCCCGTCCCCCCGCCCGGCCCGGCGGTCTCCCCGGCCGGCACGCCGAACTGGGAGGCGCTGGCCGAGCAGAACGAGCAGTCCGCCAAGCGCGGCCGCAGGCTCAAGCTGATCGGCGTGGTGACCGCGGTGGTCGTGGTGGCCGCCGCCGGTGGCGGCGGGTACTGGTACTACCAGCACGGCAAGGAGAAGACGCCGGTGCCCCACGGCGCCGGCTCGCCGACCCCGACGGTCACCGGCCCCTCGAACACGACGAGCGCGCCGCCGCTCAAGGGCATCGACAGCCCGCCGACCGTCGGCTCGCTGCCCGCCAAGAAGGGCGCGGCCGCGCTCAACCTGGGGGCGGACGCCAAGCAGGGGACGATGGCCGGATTCTCCGGACAGGTCCTCAAACTGCCCAGCGGCCAGGACTCGTTCGCCTCGACCTCCACGTCGGTCGTCGAGGTCAACAAGAGCTTCACCGTCTCCGCGCGGGTGCTGGTCGACGTGCCCAACGGCAACCGCAGCGCGGTCAGCCAGGGCGACGGCCAGTACTACTCGTTCGCACTGGGCCGGGCCGGCAACAACGGGCACGACCAGTGGTACTTCAAGGTCCAGGTGCCGGGCGGCGGTTCGGCGATCGCCTGGTCCAAGGGCGACGCGACGGTCAATCAGTGGGTGCTGCTGACCGGCGTGTACGACGACCCGTCGGGCCAGCTCACCCTGTACGTCAACGGCGCTCCGCAGTCCTCGGCCAAGTCGGCCGGGGTGCAGCCGAGCGGCAGCAACTCCCTCCAGGTCGGCCGGCTGAGCTCCAACTCGCAGTGGGCCGACCCCTGGCACGGCGCCGTCGCCGACATCCAGGTGTGGGACCAGGTGCTGCCCGAGGCCGACATCGTCAAGATCGTGGCCGGCCCGAGCTCGCCGCCGTCCATCGCGCCGACCGGCGCCTGGCTCGGCGGCTAGGGCCTGTCTTCGAACTCCCGTCGTCCGCCCGGAGGGCGGGCGGGGCGGCGTTGGGGTGCGTGCATCGCAAGGCGGAGGAGGGAGCCACTGCGG
>NZ_JBHUAL010000264.1:0-11319 GCF_042789775.1 Kitasatospora sp. NPDC056800
ACAACCCGTGGACCGGGGCCGGCTCGCGTGCGGGACGGGCTACCGCGTCTCGGTGACCTTGGCCAGGGCGCGCGGGGCGTCCGGGTCCTGGCCGCGGGCGATGGTGACCTCGTAGGCCAGCAGCTGCAGCGGCAGGATCTCCAGGATCGGCTGCACCTCCTCGGGCACACCGGCCGGCAGCGCGAAGCCGGCCGAGGCGGCGTCCACCTGCGCCTGCTGGCCGACCACCACCAGGTCCGCGCCGCGCCCGCGCAGCCGGTCCAGCACCGGCTGGAGGGCCTCGCCACCCTTGCCGTCCGGGACGATCGCGATCACCGGCGAGACGTTGTCCACCATCGCCAGCGGGCCGTGCAGCAGGTCGGCGCCGGAGAACGGGGTGGCCGGGATGTAGGTGGTCTCCATCAGCTTGAGCGCCGCCTCGCGGGCGGTCGGGTAGCCGTAGCCGCGCGAGGTGATCACCAGGCGCTGGGCGAAGCGGTAGCGCTCCGCCAGCGCCTTCACCTCGGCCCGGCGGGACAGCACCCCGGCGGCCAGGCCCGGCAGCTCCTTGGCGGCCGCGCCGTCGCCCCCGCGCAGGCCCTCGACCAGCAGGTAGAGCGCCAGCAGCTCGGCGGTGTACGTCTTGGTGGCCGGCAGCGCCTTCTCCGGGCCGGCCAGCACGTCGATGTGGAACTCGGAGACCTCGGCGAGCGGCGAGGCGGCGTTGTTGGTCACCGCGAGCGTGACGGCCCCGGCCTCGCGGGCGGCCTTGGTGGAGGCCACCAGGTCGGGCGAGCCGCCGGACTGGCTGACGGTGACGACCAGCACGTCGGTGAGGTCCGGCTTGGCGCCGTACGCGGTGGTGGTGGACATCGAGGTCAGGCCGGCCGGCTTGCCGAGCAGGATCTCGATCAGGTACTTGGCGTACAGCGCGGCGTTGTCGGACGTGCCCCGCGCGGTGAGCAGGACGAAGCGCGGGCGGCGGGCGGCGATCTGTGCGGCGACCTCGCGGATCTTCGGGGCACCCTCGTCGAGGATGCGCTGGAGGACGGCCGGCTGCTCGGCCATCTCCGCCGCCATGATCCGGCCGGGGACGGGAACGGTCTGCGGGTCGGACATCTGGGTCTGCCTCCGGTGAGACGGTTCGACCCCGCTCGGGCGGCTGCCCGGCGGGGACCTCCAGGCGGCGAGTCCGCACACTCGCTGCGGTCCTTCGTCCCACGATCCTACGGGCGCGCCCGCCGCCGGGCACCTCCGTCCGCACACCCGCGCGCCCCGCGCGCACGCCTACCCGCACGCCCCTCCGGACGCCCTTCCGACGGCGGGACGGGCGTCCGGAGACGGGCGCGACGGGAGGTCAGGACGCCTTGTTGATCAGCTGGTCGATCGCGGCGTCGGCCTCCTTGGTGGCCTGGTCCACCGACTTGCCCTTGAGGATCGAGGTCAGCATGTCCGGGATGATCTTCTGCTTCTCGACCGCGCCCCAGCCGGGGGCCAGCGGGGTGAACCAGGCGTCCGGGACGGCGTTGGCCGCGGCGGCGGTGCTCGGCTTGCTCTTCAGCGGGTTCAGCTGGGTCAGGTTGTTCGGCAGGATGTCCTTGTCGGCCAGCGCCTGCTCGGACTTGGTGCTGGTGAACATCCGGATCCAGTCGGTGGCCAGCGCCACCTGCTGGGACTTGGCGGTGACGGCGAGGTCGGAGCCGCCGATGAAGGTCGGCAGCGGCTTGCCGTCCGGGCCGGGCATGGTGGCCACCTTGACGGCGTCCTTGAGGCTCGGGTCGCCGGTGACCGGCGCGGTGACGCTGGCCGCCTCGTAGCCGTTGCCGTAGAAGGACGCGGCGTGCCCGCGGGCCATCGACTCGAACTGGTTCTGCTCGTTCACCGCCAGGTCGCCCTTGTTGTACTTGCGCACCAGGTCGACGAAGTGGCTGATGCCCTGCTGGGACTTGGGGTCGTGCAGGGTGCCGTGCCAGTTGCCGGAGCCGTCGAACTTGGCGATGCCGCCGCCGTACGCGGCCACGTAGCTCATCGCGGCGTACCAGTACGGGCCGGGCAGGTAGAGCGGGGAGAAGGTCTTGTCGGCCTTGTTCCGGTCCGCGACCTTGTCCAGCGCGGCCAGCAGCTCCGCCTCGGTCTTCGGGAAGTCGGCGCTGCCGGTGGCCTGCTGGAAGGCGGTGGAGTTGTAGATGGCGACCCGGGAGCCGGCGTAGTAGGGCACGCACCAGAGCTTGTCCTGGTACGTACAGGTGTTGGCGAGCGCCTTGATCCAGCTGTCGGAGTTGTCGAAGGTGCCGCGGTCCACCGGGGCCAGCGCGCCGGAGAGCACGTACTTCATGGTCTCGGTGTTGCCCAGCTCGACCACGTCGGGGGCGCTGCCGTCGGCGATGGCCTTGTCGAGCTTGGCCAGCTTGTCGGCCCAACCCTGGTAGGCGAGCTTGAGGGTGACGTTCGGGTACTTCGCCGCGAACTCGTCGTTGACCCGCTGGACCAGGTCCGGCCAGTTCTTCTGGGCGTCGTCCATCAGCCAGACGGTGACGGTGCCACCGGCGGCCTTCGGGTCCGCGGAACCGGCCGCGCCGGCGTCGCCCGAGGGCTTCGCCGTCGAGGAACAGGCCGTCAGGCCGACCGCCAGTGCCAGGGTCCCGAGCGTCGAGATGAGCTGACGCTTCTTCACGCCATCCTCCGAGGGGTGTAGAGCCGTTGTGCCCGCCGGCAGCGTGATTGGCGCCCGTGGCGGAGAGTCCGGACAGGGGGCGGCGAAGAGCTTGGGGGAGGGCCGATACCACATCCGGCGAGGTTGAATCTCGAACCGGATGACTGGACTCTGGCCTAGACCATAGGTGGTGTCAACGACCAAAAGCCTTCGTCGGGGCGGCCGTTGCAGAGCCGTTGTACCGCGTGGCCGCCAGTCGTCGTTCCGTCACCCTAAGTAGGTCTTAAGGTGGATTTAAGGCCTGCTTGAGGGAACACGGTCACTCGGCGGTCTCCCGGGTCGACGGCAGGGAAACAGAACGGGCCCGCCATGCGACATGCGCATGACGGGCCCGTTCACCGACGCCACCGGACAGCGCCGGTGACGTCGCGTCGATCGTGTCAGCCGACCGCTCCCGGCTGCCCGGTGAGGACCTCCACGGCCGCCAGTCCGCAGACCCGGGCGGCGCCGTGGGTGGCGATGTACAGCGCGCCGACCGGCTCCGACTGGGGCAGGCCCATCTCGACCACGGCGGCGTCCGGCCGGGCCGCCACCAGGCGGCGCAGCGCGGCGGACATCCACGCGTGCCGGTGCGCGTCCCGGACCACCAGCACCAGGCGGCGGCCCTCGGCGCCGGCCAGCAGCTCGCCGACCAGGGCGTCCAGCAGCTCCGGCGCGGCCTCGGCCGCCGACACCGCGCGGGTGCGGGTGCCGGGGAAGCGGTCGGCCAGCATGCCGGCCACGCCCCACGGGGTGACGTCGCCGACCGCGATGTTCGGCTCGTCCGAGAACGAGGCCACGTACGGGCGCTCGCTCACCGGCGGCACCACCTGGCCCGGCGCCCGGACCACCTTGAGCGCCCGGCGCGCGGCCCGCAGGCCGACCGCCAGGTCCGGCTCGACCCGCTCGCCCTGGGCCGCGATCCGGCCCCAGCTGCCCAGCGCCCGGACCCGCTCGGCGGCGTCCGCCAGCCGCTCCTCGGCGAGCAGGCCGGAGCGCACGCCCGCCACGATGGCGTCGCGCAGCATCAGCACGGTCTCCTCGTCGGCCAGCCCGCCGCCGACGCAGATCGCGTCCGCGCCGGCCGCCAGGGCCAGCACGGTGCCCTCGCCCATCCCGAAGGTGTCGGCGATGGCGCCCATCTCGATCGCGTCGCTGACGATCAGGCCCTGGTAGCCGAGGCCGCCGTCGGCCGGGGCCGCGCGCAGCAGGTCGCGCAGCACGGTCGGGCTCAGGGTGGCCGGCAGCTTCGGGTCCAGCGCCGGGATCATGATGTGGGCGGTCATCACGGCCTTGGTGCCGGCCGCGATCGCCGCCTGGAACGGGATCAGGTCGCGGGCCCGCAGCACGTCCAGGTCGACGTCGATGACCGGCAGGCCGTGGTGCGAGTCCACCGCGGTGTCGCCGTGGCCGGGGAAGTGCTTGGAGCAGGCGGCCACGCCGGCCGACTGCAGGCCCTCCACCCAGGCGGCGGTGTGCCGGGCGCACAGCTCGGGGTCGGCGCCGAAGGAGCGGACGCCGATGACCGGGTTGCGCGGGTTGGAGTTGACGTCCGCGGTGGGCGCCCAGTTGTAGTTGACGCCGGCCGCGGCCAGTGCCCGGCCCAGCTCGCGGGCGACGTCCCGGGTCAGCGCCGGGTCGTCGATCGCGCCGAGCGCGAGGTTGCCCGGCCAGGACGAGCCGGAGCCCGCCTCCAGCCGGGTGACGTCGCCGCTCTCCTCGTCGATGGCGATCAGGAGGTCGGGGTTCTCGGCGCGCAGCGCCCGGGTGAGCGCGGACAGCTGGTCGAGGTCGACCACGTTGCGGTCGAACAGCGCGACCGAGCCGAGGCCCGCGGCGAGGTGGCGGCGCAGCCACTCCGGCGGCTCGGTGCCGACGAAGCCGGGCTGGAGGACGGTCAGGGCGTCGCGGTGCAGCTGGTCGCTGTCCGGCACGGCGGGAACGAGGATGCTCACGTGGACTCAGCCCTTCACGGCGCCGTCGGTCAGACCGCCGACCGCCTTGCGCTGGAGGAAGACGAACAGGATCAGCACGGGGATGGCGAACATCGTGGACGCGGCCATGGTGGCGCCCCAGTCGTTGCCGAAGGCGGTCTTGAAGGACGACAGCCACAGCGGCAGCGTCTTGCCCTGGTCCTTGTTGAGGATCAGGACGAGCGGGAACTCGTTCCACGCCGTGATGAAACCGAACAGCGAGGTCGACATCAGGCCCGGGGCCAGCAGCGGGAAGATCACCTTCACGAAGGCCTGGGAGCGGGTGCAGCCGTCCACCATGGCCGACTCCTCCAGCTCCTTCGGCACCGCGGCGATGAAGCTGCGCAGCGTCCAGATGGTGAAGGGCAGGACCATCATCATGTAGAAGAGGGTCAGCGGCACCAGGCTGTTCAGCATGTCGTTGTCGCGGGAGATGATGTAGACCGCGATGGTCATGACCTCCCAGGGCGCCATCTGGGCCATCATGATGACCAGCACGAAGGCCTTGCGGCCCCGGAACCTCATCCGGGCGATGGCGAAGGACGCCAGGGTGGCGATCACCAGTGACCCGAGCACCGCGCCGACGGTGACGACGACGCTGTTGAGGACGTACGTCCAGAAGTTCGGCGCGTTGACCGCGGTGGTGAAGTGCTCGAAGGTCGCGTCGAGCGGGATGAACACCGGCGTCGGGCTGATGATGTCGCTGTTCTGCTTGAACGCGGTCGCGAACATCCAGTAGACGGGGAACACGAAGAAGACGGCGAGGACGGCCGCGATCACGTTCAGCCAGGTACGTCCGAAGAGAGAGCGCCTCACAGCTCGTCCTCCTGCTTGATCATGATGCGGAAGTAGTACGCCATCAGCACGCCCAGCATCAGGATGGTGAGCACCGCGATCGCGGAGCCGACGCCGTAGTGCTGGCCGGCCGAACCCTCCAGGAAGGCGTGCACCGGCAGGGTCCGGGTCAGCTTCTCCGGTCCACCGGCGTTGACCGCGTAGACCTGGGTGAACGCCTTGAACACCCAGATGACCTCGAGGAAGGTCGTGGCCAGGAAGAACGGCTTCAGGTTGGGGAAGATCACCGCGGTGAAGATCTTGCGCGCGCCGGCGCCGTCCATCCGGGCCGCCTCGTAGAGCTCCTTCGGGATGGTGGTCAGGCCGGCGTACATGTTGAACGCCACGAACGGGATCGACATCCAGACGATCAGCAGGATGATCACGAAGAACGTCGAGTACTGGTTGCTGAGCCAGTTGTAGCCGTGCATCGACTGCCAGCCGAGCTGCTCCAGGATCCAGTTGACGACGCCCCACTGGGAGTCGAACAGCCAGGTGTAGACGGTGGTCGCGGCGACCACCGGCATGGCCCAGGCCAGCAGCAGCGCGACCTGGAGCACCAGCCGCATCTTCTTGCCGAGCTGGTTCAGCAGCAGGCCGATCAGGGTGCCGCCGACCATGATCAGCACCACGTTGACCAGGGTGAAGACGATGGTCCGGCCGGTGACCGACCAGAACTCCGGGTCGGTCAGCTGCTCCTTGTAGTTGTCGAAGCCCGTCCACTCGGTCAGGTGCAGGACCAGCTGGCGCCTGTTGAGGTTCTGGAACGACAGCAGGACCGTCTTGAGCAGCGGCCAGCCCAGCAGGGCCAGGGTCGCCACGGTGGCCGGCAGCAGCAGCAGGTACGGCGCGAGGCGTGAGCCCAGGCTGGGGCCGCCCGCGGATCTGGCGCCCTTCGGCGCGGTGCCCTTCGAGCCGCCGCCCGAGGCGCTCGTCTCTTGACCGGCCACAGCGGCCTTCCCTGGGTCCGGGGACTGTGTCTGCACCCGCTCCGAATGCACAGCCATCGTTCTCACTTCCTCACAACCTGGCCACGACGGACAGGCGCCGCCCACCGGCCCCCCGCCGGGGGCCGGTGAACGACGCTGCTGGGACCCGCCTCCGGACTCCCGCCTGCGGGAGGTGCGAGGACGGGTCCCGGGTGCTTACTGCTTCTGGTTGAGCTTCTTGGCGATCTCGTCGTCGTACTTCTTGGCCGTGGAGGCGAAGTCGCCGCCCTGGAGGACAGCGGTCAGGAACTCCTTGACCGGGTTCGGGTTGTCCTCGACGCTGGACCAGTTCGGGGTGTTCGGGGTGATCGCGCCGACGGTGGCGCCCTGCTGGGCGGCCTTGGCGAAGTCGCCCTGGATGTTGGCGTTCAGCGCGGGCTTGTTCGTGGTGATGCCGGCGGCGGCGAACAGACCCTCGTTCTTGTCGTTGAGGGCGATCTTCAGGTAGTCCTTGGCCATGTCGGTGTTCTTGCTCTGCGAGGCGATCGCGAGGTTCGAACCACCGAGGAACACGCCGGTGGGCTTGTCGGCGGTCTTGCCGGGGAGCGCGAAGTAGCCGATCTTGTCCTTCGGCATGGCCTTCTCGTCCGGCAGCTCCCAGCCGAGGCCGATCATGGCGCCGACGTTGCCCTGGGCGAAGACGTCCTTCTGCTGCGGGGTGGCCTCGTCCTTGTCCTTCGGACCGGTGGCCGAGTAGCCCTGGAGCTTCTTGTAGGTCTCGAAGGCCTTCTGGCTCTCGGGCGAGCCCAGGCCGCCGACCCACTTGTCGCCGTCCTTCTTGGCGATCTTGCCACCCTCGCTGGTGAGCAGACCGAAGTAGACGTACCACTCCTGGCCGGGCATGTAGATCGGGTCGACGACGCCCTCGGTGGTCTTCAGCTTCTCCAGGTCGCTGTAGAACTCCTCCAGGGTCTTCGGCGTGTCGGTCAGGCCGGCCTTGGCCCACAGGTCCTTGTTGTAGGCGACCACGCGGTTGGTGACGTACCACGGGGCGGCGTACTGCTTGCCGTCCAGGACGGCGGACTCGTTCTGGTTGGCGGGCCAGGCGTCGCCGCCCAGGGCGGCCTTCTCCTTGGTGAGGTCGAGCAGACCGCCCGAGGAGGCGTAGCCGGCGGTCTGGGTGTTGCCGACCTCCAGGACGTCGACCGAGCCCTCCGACAGCGCGGCGGTGATCTTGGCGCCGATGCCGCCCCACTCCTGGGTCGCGTACTCGACCTTCGAGCCCGGGTAGGTGGTCTCGAACTCGGTCTTGACCGCGTCGGTCCAGCCCTTCGGGGCGGAGCCGGTCATGGTCCAGACCTTGAGCGTCTTGCCCTTGTACTTGTCCGCCGCGGAGGCGGAGGACGACCCCGAGTCGCCCTCGCTCTTCTTGCCGTCCGAGCCGCAAGCCGCCAGGCCGACGACCATTGCTGCGACGCCGACCGCCGCGATGAGCTGACGCTTCATTACGCCATCCTCCTGAGGGATGCCTGGGTTACCCCCGTCGGGCGGCAGCGGCAGACCCACACAAAGCGGGGGGAAAGGTGCCGCGGACCCCTTCGAACGGGTGGGGGGATTCATAGCTACCGGCCTAGTGGTGTAGACCAGCTGCCTGGAGCTTGGCCTAGACCAATGGGCCTGTCAACGGCTGTTCGACCGATCTCGACCACCCGTTATCAAGCCGACACCGCACATCGTTCATCGCGTGATGAGGTATTCGTTCCGTAGCCATACATGCAACGATGTGAGCCGTTAACGATGTGGCGGGGTCGCCGTAGGCCTCGCGAGAAGCGGGAGAACAGGTCCGATGAGCAGCGACGGGGGATCCACCGCCCAGGTCAACGACCCCGAGGTGAACAGCCTCCCGACGCAGGCCGGCACCGACCCGACCGCGCGCGTCCCCAAGTACTACGGCCTGAAGCGGCACCTGCTCCAGCTCACCGAGACCCAGCCTGCCGGCACCCCGGTGCCGCCCGAGCGGGCGCTCGCCGCCCAGTTCGACACCTCCCGCACCACCGTGCGCCAGGCCCTCCAGGAGCTGGTCGTCGAGGGCCGGCTGGAGCGCATCCAGGGCAAGGGCACCTTCGTCGCCAAGCCCAAGGTCGCCCAGGCCCTCCAGCTGACCTCCTACACCGAGGACATGCGGGCCCAGGGCCTGGAGCCCGCCTCCCGGCTGATCGAGATCGGCTACATCACCGCCGACGACCGGCTCGCCCCGCTGCTCGACATCAAGCCCGGCGGCCGGGTGCTGCGGATCGAGCGCCTGCGGCTCGCCAACGGCGACCCGATGGCCATCGAGGTCGCCCACCTCTCCGCCAAGCGCTTCCCGGCCCTGCGCCGCAACCTGGCCAAGCACACCTCCCTCTACGCGGCGCTGCGCGAGGTGTACGGGGTCACCGTGGCCGAGGCCGAGGAGACCATCGAGACCACCCTGGCCAACCCGCGCGAGGCCGGCCTGCTCGGCTCCGACCTCGGCCTGCCGATGCTCCAGCTCTCCCGGCACTCCTTCGACAACGACGGGGCCCCGGTCGAGTGGGTGCGCTCCATCTACCGCGGCGACCGCTACAAGTTCATCACCCGACTGAAGCGTCCGGAGTAGCCGCACTCCCCCACCGCATCCCGGGCACCGGCGCGCGCGACCCACGCGCCGGTGCCCTTCGCGTTCCGCGGCGGCTTCTCCCGCGGCCCCCGGCGGTGGTGGCTTTTGCGCCCCCCGACGGCGGACTCCGGCCGGTTGCGTCCGGCTGGTGGGAAGTTCGGTCAATCCCGGTGACATGGATCACCCCATGCTCTAGATTGCGCAGCCGTACTGACCTGACTGCCGATCACCGATGGTGCTGCTCGGCGGGCCCGTGCGGCGCTCGGCGCCGAGGGGCTGCGGCGCCGACGGGGAACCCCTCCGGAGCGGAGCCGAAGATGCCCTCTGATCCCCCCAGCGTCGAAGATGTCATGCCCGAGCCAGCCGGGAGGCCCGTCCCGGCCGTGACGCCCGAGCGGGTGCTGGCCGGCCTCGCCCTGCTCGTGCCGATCGTCGCGACGCTCTGGGTGTCCTCGTACGACAAGAGCGACCCGGCGGTGGCCGGGGTGCCGTTCTTCTACTGGTACCAGCTGCTCTGGGTGCCGGTGTCGGCCGTGTTCACGGTCGCCGCCTACCTGCTGATCACCCGGGACGAGAAGGCCCGCAAGGCGGCCCGGAAGGGCGGTGCGCGATGAAGGACGTCAACGTGCCGGCCCTCGTGGTCTTCGTGCTGTTCTTCGCCCTCGTCACCGTGATGGGCTTCCTCGCCTCGCGCTGGCGCCGCGCGGACAACGCCGCGCACCTGGACGAGTGGGGCCTGGGCGGCCGCAGCTTCGGGACCTGGGTGACCTGGTTCCTGCTCGGCGGCGACCTCTACACCGCGTACACCTTCGTCGCCGTCCCGGCCGCGGTGTACGCGACCGGCGCGGCGGGCTTCTTCGCGGTGCCGTACACGATCATCGCCTACCCGCTGGTCTTCCTCTTCCTGCCCCGGCTCTGGTCGGTCTCCCGGGTGCACGGCTACGTGACCCCGGCCGACTTCGTGCGCGGCCGGTACGGCTCGCGGCCGCTGTCGCTGGTGGTCGCGCTCACCGGCATCCTGGCCACCATGCCGTACATCGCCCTGCAGCTCGTCGGCATCCAGGCCGTGCTGGACGTGCTGGGGGTCGGCGGCGGGGAGAACGCCAACTGGTTCGTCAAGGACCTGCCGCTGTTCATCGCCTTCGGCGTGCTGGCCGCCTACACGTACTCCTCCGGCCTGCGGGCCCCGGCGCTGATCGCCTTCGTCAAGGACGCCCTGGTCTACATCGTGATCATCGTCGCGGTGATCTACATCCCGATCCGGCTCGGCGGCTACGGGCACATCTTCGACTCGGCCGCGCAGCACTTCAAGGAGGTCAAGGGCGGCTCGCTGACCATCCCCGAGAACAAGCAGTGGACGTACGCCACGCTCGCCCTCGGCTCGGCGATGGCGCTGTTCATGTACCCCCACTCGGTGACCGGCGTATTGGCCTCCAAGTCCCGCAAGACCGTGCGCCGCAACATGGCGATCATGCCCGCCTACTCGCTGATGCTGGGCCTGCTGGCGCTGCTCGGCTTCATGGCGCTCGCGGCGGGCGTCGGCAAGGGCGTCAAGGGCTACAACGCCCAGCTGTCGGTGCCCCAGCTGTTCGCGGACATGTTCCCGGACTGGTTCACCGGCGTGGCCTTCGCCGCGATCGGCATCGGCGCGCTGGTGCCGGCCGCCATCATGTCCATCGCGGCGGCCAACCTGTTCACCCGCAACGTCTACAAGGAGTGGCTCAAGCCCGCCGCCACCCCCGCCGACGAGACCCGGATCGCCAAGCTGGTCTCGCTGCTGGTGAAGGTCGGCGCGCTGGTCTTCGTGCTCGGCATGGACAAGCAGGCCGCGATCAACCTCCAGCTGCTGGGCGGCCTGTGGATCCTGCAGACCTTCGTGGCGATCGTCGGCGGCCTGTTCACCCGCTGGTTCCACCACTGGGCGCTGTTCGCCGGCTGGGCGGCCGGCATGGTGTACGGCACCTGGAAGGCGTACGGGATCGCCAGCCCGGCCACCAAGCACTTCGGCGGCAACGCGGCCGAGATCCCCGGCATCGGCGAGATCGGCTACATCGGCGTCACCGCCTTCGCCCTCAACCTGGTCGTCGCGGTGGCGCTCACCCTGGTGCTGCGGGCGGTCAAGGCGCCGGACGGCCCGGACGAGACCAGGCCGTCCGACTACAGCGCCGAAGCCGGCGACGACGAGCTGAAGAACGCGCCGGAGCCTGTAGCGGCGCACTGATTCGCGCGGTACGCGCCCTGTGATCGCGCCGCCTTCTCCGTGAACACTGGAGA
>NZ_JBHUAL010000265.1:0-11283 GCF_042789775.1 Kitasatospora sp. NPDC056800
CACCGTGACGTCCACCGGCCCCGGCCGCTGCCGCTGTCGGGTTCCGGGTGCCGGTTCGGCTCCGCTCAGCCGCTCAGCGCCGCCCGGAGCGCCGGTCGCCGCGGCCGCCGTCGCCGCCGGTCAGGCCCGCGCGGCGCAGCGCGTCCGCCATGGCGCTGTTGGCCGGCGCACCGCCGCCGGAGCCGCCGCGGTCACCGCCGCCGCCCTGACCGCCGCCGCGCCGGTCCTGGCCGCCGCGACCGCCCTGGCCCTGGCCGCCCTGGCCACCGCCCCGGCGCTCCTGGCGCGGCGGGCGGGCCTGGCGGTCACCGCGGTCGCCGCGGTCCCCGCCGCGCTCGCGCCCGACCTCGTCGTCCAGCCGCAGGGTCAGCCCGATCCGCTTGCGCGGCACGTCCACCGTGAGCACCCGGACCTTGACGATGTCGCCGGGCTTGACCACCTCGCGCGGGTCCTTGACGAAGTTCCTCGACAGCGCCGAGACGTGCACCAGCCCGTCCTGGTGGACGCCCACGTCCACGAAGGCCCCGAAGGCGGCGACATTGGTGACCACGCCCTCCAGCACCATGCCGACCTCCAGGTCGCCGATCTTGTCGACGCCCTCCTTGAAGGTCGCGGTGCGGAAGGCCGGGCGCGGGTCGCGGCCCGGCTTGTCCAGCTCGCCGAGGATGTCGGTGACGGTCGGCACGCCGAAGGTGTCGTCGGCGAAGTCCGCCGGGCGCAGCGCCCGCAGCCGCTCGCCGTTGCCGATCAGCTCGCGCAGCTCCCCGCCGGTCGCGGCCAGGATGCGGCGCACCACCGGGTAGGCCTCCGGGTGCACGCTGGAGGCGTCCAGCGGGTCCTCCCCGCCGGGGATGCGCAGGAAGCCCGCGCACTGCTCGAAGGCCTTGGGGCCCAGCCGGGAGACGTCCTTGAGCTGCCGGCGGGTGCGGAACGGGCCGTTGGCGTCGCGGTGCGCGACGATGTTGTCGGCCAGCGTGCCGGTGACCCCGGAGACCCGGGTGAGCAGCGGCGCCGAGGCGGTGTTGACGTCAACGCCGACGGCGTTGACGCAGTCCTCGACCACGGCGTCCAGCGAACGGGAGAGCTTCACCTCGCTCAGGTCGTGCTGGTACTGGCCGACGCCGATCGACTTGGGGTCGATCTTGACCAGCTCGGCCAGCGGGTCCTGGAGCCGGCGGGCGATCGAGACCGCGCCGCGGATCGACACGTCCAGGTCCGGCAGCTCCTGCGAGGCGAACGCGGAGGCCGAGTAGACCGAGGCGCCGGCCTCGCTGACCATCGCCTTGGTGAGCTTCAGCTCGGGGTGGCGCCCCAGCAGGTCCTCGGCGAGCTTGTCGGTCTCCCGGGAGGCGGTGCCATTGCCGATCGCGACCAGGTCGACGTCGTGCTTCTTCGCCAGGGCCGCCAGCGTCGCCAGGGCCGCGTCCCACTTGTTGGCGGGCTGGTGCGGGTAGATCGTGTCGTACGCGACGACCTTGCCGGTGGCGTCCACCACGGCGACCTTCACGCCGGTGCGGAAGCCCGGGTCCAGGCCCATGGTGGCGCGGGTGCCGGCCGGGGCGGCGAGCAGCAGGTCGCGCAGGTTCGCGGCGAAGACCCGCACCGCCTCCTCCTCGGCCTCGGCGCGCAGCCGGGCGCGCAGGTCGATGCCGAGCCGGACCAGCACGCGGGTGCGCCAGGCCCAGCGGACGGTGTCGCCCAGCCACTTGTCGGCCGGGCGGCCGCGGTCGGCGATGCCGAAGCGGGCGGCGATCCGCTGCTCGTAGTCGTTCTCGCCCGGAAGGTCGCCCTCGGACTCGCCGTCGTACGGGGAGAGGTCGAGGTCGAGCACCTCCTCCTTCTCGCCGCGCAGCATCGCCAGGATGCGGTGCGAGGGGAGCCGGGTGTACGGCTCGGCGAAGTCGAAGTAGTCGGCGAACTTGGCGCCGTCGCCCTCCTTGCCGTCGCGGACCTTCGCGACCAGCCGGCCGCGGGTCCACATCCGCTCGCGCAGCGAGCCGACCAGGTCGGCGTCCTCGCCGAAGCGCTCGACCAGGATCGCCCGGGCGCCCTCCAGGGCCGCGGCGCCGTCCGCCACCGACTCGTTGAGGTACTGGGCGGCCAGCGCGGCCGGGTCCTGCCCCGGGTCGGCCAGCAGGGTGTCCGCCAGCGGCTCCAGGCCGGCCTCGCGGGCGATCTGCGCCTTGGTGCGCCGCTTCGGCTTGAACGGAAGGTAGATGTCCTCCAGGCGGGCCTTGGAGTCCGCGGCGAGCACCCGGGCGCGCAGCGCGTCGTCCAGCTTGCCCTGGGCCTCGATCGACTCCAGCACGGCCGCCCGGCGGTCCTCCAGCTCGCGCAGGTAGCGCAGCCGTTCCTCCAGGGCACGCAGCTGGGCGTCGTCGAGGGAGCCGGTGACCTCCTTGCGGTAGCGGGCCACGAAGGGCACGGTCGAGCCGCCGTCGAGCAGATCGACGGCCGCCTTCACCTGCCCCTCGCGGACACCCAGCTCCTCGGCGATCTGCCGCTCGATCGCCTGCTGGGCCTGCCGGGCCACCTGTTCGACTGGCGTGGTCACGAAGCCGGTCACCTTCTCCATCAGTGCTTGCGCCGTACGCCCTGCATTCTGGCAGGTGCCGACGACACCGACCGGCCGCCCCCGGGACGGCCGGGCGTGGCGCGCGCCTCCGGCTGACGGCCCCGGGGCTCCACCGAGGCTTGAGCGGGGCCCAGTTGCGGCTTCCTAGGCTGGCGGGCATGGACACTCTGGATGCCGCCGCCGAGTTGGAGCGGCTCGCCGCCGCCAAGTACCTGCTGTTCACCACCTACCGGAGGAACGGCACTCCGGTCGCCACCCCGGTGTGGGTCGCGCGCGACGGGGACGCGCTGGTCTTCACCACCGTCACCAAGACCGGCAAGGTCAAGCGCCTGCGCAACCGTTCGGACGTGCTGGTCGGGCCCAGCGACATCCGCGGGAACCTGCTCGGCGCCCAGGTGCCGGCCACCGCGGTGCTGGACCCCGACCGGGCGCCCGCCTACCGGAAGCTGCTGCGGCGCAAGTACGGCCTGCTGTGCGCGGTGGCGCTGACCGCCAACGTGCTGCGCTTCGGCAAGGGCGGCACCATCGGGGTGCGGGTCACCTTCGGGTGACCGTCGGGGCCGTCGGGGCCGTCAGGGCTGTCAGGGCCGTCGCCGGGTGGCCGAAATCGCGCGTTCCGGTTCGAACGACCGTCGGAATGTGAGCAGTTCGGCAATCCGGCTGAACGGCGACGACCGGAGCTGTACGCTGCCGGGCATGTGCGCTGCCACCCGGATCCACCCCGACGGGCCGGTGGTCGACGCGGCCCTGGTGCGGCGGCTGATCGCCGCCCAGTTCCCGCAGTGGGAGCGCCTCCCGGTCACCCCCGCCGCCACCTCCGGGGCGGACAACGCGATGTTCCGCCTCGGGCCCGAACTCGCCGTCCGGCTGCCCCGGGTGGAGTGGGCCGCCGGGGGCCTACGGCGGGAGCAGCAGTGGCTCTCCCGGCTGGCCCCGCGGCTGCCGCTGCCCGTCCCGGCACCGCTCGCGGTCGGCCGGCCCGCCGCCGGCTACCCGTGGGAGTGGTCCGTACTGCACTGGCTGGACGGCGCCAACCCGGTCGTCCACGCCCTGGCCGCACCCCAGGCGCTGGCCCGCGACCTGGCCGGCTTCGTCAACGCCCTGCGCGCCGTCGACCCGGCCGACGCCCCCGTCTCCCAGCGCAGCGTCCCGCTCGCCTCCCGCGACGGCGCCACCCGCGCGGCCATCGCCCAGCTCTCCGGCTCGATCGACACCGACGCCGCGACCGCCCTGTGGGACAAGGCACTTCGACTGCCCGACTACGCCGGCCCGCCGGTCTGGCTGCACGGCGACCTCACCCCCGGCAACCTGCTGCTCACCGGCGCCGGCCGGCTCGCCGCCGTCATCGACTTCGCCCTGATGGGCGTCGGCGACCCGACCGCCGACCTGATCGCCGCCTGGAACCTGCTGCCCGCCACCGCCCGCCCCGCCTTCCGCGCCGCCCTCCACGCGGACGAGGCCATGTGGGCCCGCGGCCGCGCCTGGGCGTTCTCCCTCGCCCTGGTGACGATCCCGTACTACCGCCACACCGACCAGGCCCTGACCGCCAACGCCCGCCACGTCGTCCGCGAGGTCCTCGCCGACCGCGGCGTGTAGGGCAGGGCGGTGCCCGTCACCACTCCCGGGGCTCGACCATCTCCTCCACGTCCGCGTCCTCGAAGCCGTAGGCCGAGGCGATGATCCAGAAGGCCTCGGCGATGTCCTCCCGCGCCGCCGTCTCGATCTCGCTCCCCGCCGCCTTCAACTCCGTGTCCAGACGGTTGAACTCCTCCGCGGCGGCGTGGGAGAGCACGTACAGCGCCGGCAGGTCCGCCGGCCGCTCGGCCTCGATCCGCTCGCACAGCCGCACCAGGATGGCCCTGCCCTTGGCCACGAGGTGGTCGGGGAAGTACGGGTCCTCGGACATCTCCCGCAGGAACTCTTGCTCCGTCACCTGCTCGTTCGTGATCGCCATGACGCCCTTTCCGTCCCTCCGAAGAACCGACGTGCCGATCCTGCCCGACACCACTGACAGACCGCGGCGCCCGGGCCGGCCGCCGCCGCTCCCCCGGCCCGGCGGCGCTTGACGCGCTGGTTAGAGTGCCGCGCATGACCACACGTCACATCGAGTTCGAGGCCCTGCACAACTTCCGCGACCTGGGCGGCTACCCGGGCGCCGGCGGGCGGTCCGTCCGGTGGGGGCTGGTGTACCGCTCCGACTCGCTCGGCAAGCTCGGCTCCCCCGCCGACCTGGACCGGCTCCAGGCGCTCGGCGTGCGGACCGTGATCGACCTCCGCTACCCCTGGGAGATCGCCGCCAAGGGCCGGGTGCCCGGGTTCGAGGGCCTGGAGTACCACAACCTCTCGATCGAGCACCGCCCGTACGACCAGGCCGAGATCGACCCGGAGGTCGACCCCTGGCGCCACCTCGCCGACCGCTTCGCCGAGGTCGCCGAGGACGGGGTGAAGGAGATCCGCCAGGCGCTGGACGTGATCACGGCCGCCGAGGCCCCGGTGGTCTTCCACTGCGCCTCCGGCAAGGACCGCACCGGGCTGATCGCCGCCCTGCTGCTCACCCTGCTCGGCGTCGGCGAGGACGACATCGCCGCCGACTTCGCCCTCACCGAGCTCGCCACCGCGCACTTCGTCGCCGAGTGGCACGCCGCCCACCCCGGCCGCACCCTGCGCTGGCCCGGCTACGGGCGCGCCCCGGAGGCCGTCATCCGGCTCACCCTCGCCGACCTCGCCGACCGCCACGGCTCGGTCGGGGCCTACCTCACCGGCGCCCTCGGCATCGACCGCGCGCAGATCGACACCCTGCGCGCCCGCCTACTGACCGACTGAGCCCCGCCGCCCCGCACGGGAGGTCGGCCGGTCCGACGCCCCGTGCGCGGACGCCCCCGAAACGCCCTCGCCCGGCGGAGCGGCGCCTGGCAGCATGCCGCCATGCCCACGCCGAGCCCCGACCCGGACTACAGCGTCACCACCGGGTACGACCTGTCCGACGACGCCTACTTCCTCGAACTGCGGCTCAGGGCGGACCCGCGGGCCCTGGTCGCCGCGGTCGTCCCCGACGAGGACCCGGCGCAGGAGCCGATGATCAGCCTCGACCCGCGGGGGCGGGCCGTCGACATCCCGTACGAGGTGATGCGCTGGTTCCTGCGGCTGGTCGAGGAGGAGGTCGACGCCGTCCGCGCCTGGATGCGGCTGCGCCCCGAACTCGTCGCGCTCGTCCACCGGTTGCGCCAGGAGCACCGGGGCGTGATCGACGAGGCCGGATTCCCGGGCGTCCTGGCGGAGGTCCGCGCCGCCGTGCCGGAGGCCGACGTCGCCACCGTGCTCCGGGCCGTCTTCGGGGCGGAGGGCGAGCGGCTGCCCCGGGGGCCCGGGGTGCGATAACCCGGTGGCGGCCGGGGGTGGTTGCGAAGGAGGATGCCGGGCATGACCGAGCAACCCGTGCGATGGACCGAGGCGACCGTCTACCCCGACATGTGGGCCGACCCGGACGACGACCCCCGCAACAGTGAGGGCCCGAGCCCGGACGGCGAACTCGCCACCCTCCAGGACTACCTGACGAACTACCGGCTGACCCTGCGGATGAAGTGCGACGGCCTGGCCCCGGAGCAGCTGGCCCGCCGCTCGGTGCCGCCGTCCACGATGTCGCTGCTCGGCCTGGTCCGGCACCTGGCCCGGGTGGAACGGGACTGGCGGAACTGGATCACCGACGGCGAGCCGCTGCCCAAGCTGTACGGCGGGCGGGACGCGGACTTCGACGGGGCCGTCGGCGAGCAGGCCGTGGTGGACGCCGCGTTCCACGACCTGGAGCGCGAACAGGCCGCACTGGACGCCGCGTTGGCCGGGTACCAGGACCTGGGCGAGCGGGTCGGGAAGGACCGGCTCTCGATCCGGGAGCTGCAGGTGCACCGGATCGAGGAGTACGCCCGCCACTGCGGCCACGCCGACCTGCTGCGCGAGTGCGTGGACGGCCGGGTGGGCCAGTAGCGCCTCAGCGCCGGCGGCCGCTCCGACCGGGGCGGCCGCCGCCCTTGCCCGCACGGGGCCCGGCCCCGGCGCCCGCAGCGGGAGCCGGGGCGGTCTCGGGCCAGTGGGCGGGCCGGGTGAGGCCGGCCGGGAGGCGGGTGGTGGCGTCGCCGCGGGCGGCGTCGAGCTGGGCCTGGGTGAGGAAGAGGGCCGTGCTGAGGTCGGCGCCGGCCAGGGCGGCGTCCCGCAGGTCGGCGCCGACCAGGTCGGCGAGGCGCAGGTCCGCGCCGGAGAGGTCGGCCGCGACGAGCAGGGCGCCGCGCAGGTTGGCGCCCCGCAGGTCGGCGCCGCGCAGGCGGGCGCCGAAGAGGTCGGCGCCGCGGAGCTCGCGGCGGCGCGGGACGGCCGCGCGGACCAGTTCGCCGGCCCGCAGCAGCAGCTCACTGACCCGCTGCCGGTGGGCCGGGACGTCGATGGCGAGGATCTCCTCGGGGGTGCCGCCGGCCAGCCGGTCGGTCTCCGCCAGCGCCTGCCGCAGTTCGTCGTGGACGGGCTGGGCGGGGGCGAAGGTGAGCGCCTCGGTGAGGTACCGGAGCAGCTCGTGCAGCTGCCGCACGACCGGGAAGACGTCGAACATCGCCTTGGCGCTGTCCGGCTCCTCGCGCCAGCTGCGGCCGCCGAAGGTCACCTGGGAGACCCGCTGCCCGGCGCCGAAGCAGTCGTAGACGGTGCAGCCCTGGAAGCCCTTGTCGCGCAGCCGCACGTGGATGCCGCAGCTGAAGTCGGCCTGGAGGTTGTGGCAGGGGCTGCCGGCCTGCTTGTTCATGGCGAAGTCGGACCCGGCGGCGAACGGCAGAGCGACGCAGCAGAGCCCGAAGCAGCTGCCGCAGTCGGCCCGGAGCGCGGTCGGCTGCGGGGTCGGCGCGGCCGCCGTCTGGTCCTGCGGCGACTCGGTCTCGCGCACGTTCCGGGGTCCTTCCAGCAGCGGGGCGCCGGTCGGCGCGGTGAACCCCGGAATCCTACTGGGCAGACGACCCTCGGCGCCGGTAAGCTGCCCAGCGCAGTAGAGACCATTACACACGGGGGTGGATGCCATGCGGGAACCGGACATCAGGGAACTGGTCCGGATGTGGATCTCGGGCTGGGCCGTCTCGCGCGGCTCCGCCGAGCCGGTGGACCAGCCCTGGGGCTGGAGCATCGACGTCGGCGCGCCGGTCGGCGAGGTCGGCCGGCACGTGCTGCCGGAGCCGACCGAGGCCGAGGTCCGCAAGCTCGGCGAGACCGTCACCGCGCCGACCACCTGGCTGAAGCTGTTCGCCGAGGACGCCACCGTGCGCCCCTGGCTGGACGAACGGTGGCGGCTGGACGCGCCGGGCTTCCTGATGAGCGTCCCGCTCGTCCCCGAGCGGCCCGAGGCCCCGGCCGGGTACACCGTGACCATCTGGGAGCGGGGCGGGATCCTCCGGGCGCTGGTGCGCACCGGGGACGGGCACCTCGCCGCCCGCGGCCAGGCGGGCCTGGCCGGCCCCGTGGCCGTACCGGACCAGATCACCACCGCGCCGGAGCACCGCCGCCGGGGCCTGGGCGCCCTGGTGATGCGGACGCTCCAGTCCGCCGCGCACGAGCGGGGCGCGCGCACCGGCGTGCTGGTCGGCACCCCGGAGGGGCAGGCGCTCTACACGGCGCTCGGCTGGGCCACCCACGCCCCGATGGCGAGCCTGGTCCTCGACGCGCCGGGCGTCCACGACACCGAGTAGGCCGGGGCCCGTGGCGCCCGGGCACCGGGCGGCGGGCCTCAGCGGTACGGCAGCAGCTCCGGCCGCTTCGCCGGGCGGCCGTCGCCCGAGGAGCGGCCGGTGAGGCGGCGGCCGATCCACGGGCCGACGTGGGTGCCCAGCCAGCGGGCGTCCTCGCGCAGCCGCTCGGCGCGGCCGGCCGGGGCGGCGGCGGGCAGCGGGGCGCGCCAGTCGAAGGCGGCGGGGCGGCCGAGCGCCTCCAGCACGCCCTCGGCGACCCGGCGGTGCCCCTCGGGCGACAGGTGCAGGCGGTCCTCGGCCCACAGTCGGCGGTCGTCGAAGCAGGGCGCGGAGAACAGGTCGACCACGACGAAGCCGTCCTGCCGGCCCAGTTCCTGGACGAAGGCCTTCATCCGCAGGATCGCGGGCAGCAGCCGGGCGCCGCCCGCCATCCGGCGGGTCGGGTCGGTGCTGGTGAACAGCACGACGGTCGCGCCGGTGGCGCGCAGCCCGTCGGCGCAGCGGCCGAGCAGCCGCTCGACGGCGTCGATGTCGCAGCCGGGACGCAGCACGTCGTTGAGGCCGCCGGCCAGGGTGACCAGCTCGGCGCCCATCGCGGCGGCGGGGGCGAGCTGCTCGTCGTGGATCTGGCCGATGAGCTTGCCGCGGACGGCAAGGTTGGCGTACCGGAAGCCGGTGCCCGCGGACTCCGGCTCGGCGTGCTCGGCCTGCTCAGAGCGTTCGGCGCACTCAGAGCGTTCGGCGTGCTCCGCGTGCTCGGCGGCCAGTGCCGAGGCGACCCGGTCGGCCCAGCCCCGGTAGTGGCCGTCCGGCAGCAGGTCGTCGCACATGCCCTCGGTGAAGGAGTCGCCGACGGCGACGTAGCTGCGGTAGGGGGTGGGCACGGGCTGGCCTCCGCTCTCCCGGGATGACTCCGGCGGTTCGACGATCCGACGATCGTACGTGCGTGCCCGTCCGGAACCGCAGCGGGCCCCGGCGGCTCCGACGAACCCGGCGAACCCCGGTGAACCCCGACGGACCCCGGCGAACCTCGGCGCTCATCACACGCCGATCGTTCGTTTATCGGCCCGGGCCATCCTGAGCCCACGGGGCGGCGGTCGGCGACGGGGGCCTTGCCGCCGCCCCATTCAGGCCACCGTGCCCGCCGCAGGCACCGCGCCCACCGCGACGGTCAGCCCGTCACGGCCACCGCCTCCTCGCCCGCCTCCTCGCCCGCCTTCCGGGGCGTGAACCAGTGCTCGCGCACGGCGTCGGTCGGCCGCTGCTCGCCGAGGGCGGCCAGGCCCCACTCCCCCAGCGCCTCGACGACCGGCCGCAGTTCGCGGCCGCGTCCGGTCAGCTCGTAGACCGTCGCGTTGGCGGGCCGCTCCAGTCGGCGGCGGGCGATCAGTCCGTCGCCCTCCAGCTGCTTGAGCCGGGCGGCCAGGATGTCGGTGGAGACGCCGGGCAGGTCGGCGTGCAGGTCGGTGTAGCGGCGCGGGCCGCCGAGGAGCTCACGGACGATCAGGAGGCTCCAGCGCTCCCCCACCGCGTCCAGGGCGCGGGCGACGGCGCAGTACTGGTCGTAGCTTCGGCGTGACATGCGGATCAGCATAGCCAAGAGGTTGGACTTTCCAAGTACTCACTTGGTAGAACAAAGCTGAAGCAACGGAGCGGTGGTGACGGTCGGGAGGCCGCAGATGGAGTTTCGACAGTCCAGCAAGCTCAATGACGTGTGCTACGAGATCCGGGGCCCGGTGGTCGACCAGGCCAACGCCCTGGAGGAGGCCGGGCACAGCGTGCTGCGGCTGAACACCGGCAACCCCGCCCCCTTCGGCTTCGAGGCGCCCGAGGAGATCCTCCAGGACATCATCCGCAACCTGCCCAAGGCGCACGGCTACAGCGACTCGCGCGGCATCCTGCCCGCCCGTCGCGCGGTGGTGCAGTACTACCAGCAGCGCGGGGTCGAGGGCGTCACCGTCAACGACGTCTACCTCGGCAACGGCGTCTCCGAGCTGATCCAGATGGCCGTCACCGCGCTCGTGGACGACGGCGACGAGGTGCTCGTGCCGATGCCCGACTACCCGCTCTGGACGGCCGTGGTCCGGCTGGCCGGCGGCAAGGCCGTGCACTACCTGTGCGACGAACAGGCCGAGTGGTACCCGGACCTGGACGACATCGCCGCCAAGATCACCGCCCGCACCAAGGCGATCGTCGTCATCAACCCCAACAACCCCACCGGCGCGGTCTACCCGAAGGAACTGCTGGAGGGCATCCTCGACCTGGCCCGCCGCCACCACCTGATGGTGCTGGCCGACGAGATCTACGACAAGATCCTCTACGACGACACCGAGCACCACTGCCTGGCCGCCCTGGCCGACGACGTGCTCACCCTCACCTTCAACGGCCTCTCCAAGGCCTACCGGGTGGCCGGCTTCCGCAGCGGCTGGCTGGTCGTCTCCGGGCCCCGGCAGCACGCCACCGACTACCTGGAGGGCCTGACCATGCTCTCCGGCATGCGGCTGTGCCCCAACGTGCCCGCCCAGTACGCCGTGCAGGCCGCGCTCGGCGGCCACCAGTCCATCAACGACCTGGTGCTGCCCGGCGGCCGGCTCACCGAGCAGCGCGACATCGCGGTCAAGGCGCTCAACGAGATCCCCGGCGTCAGCTGCGTCAAGCCCAAGGGCGCGCTGTACGCCTTCGCCAGGCTGGACCCGGCGGTGCACCGGATCGTCGACGACGAGCGGTTCGTGCTGGACCTGCTGCTGCGCGAGAAGATCCACGTCGTCCAGGGCACCGGCTTCAACTGGCCCCGCCCGGACCACTTCCGCTTCGTCACCCTGCCCCGGGCCGACGACCTGGAGACGGCCATCAACCGGATCGGGCGCTTCCTCGCGACGTACCGGCAGAGCTGACCGCCTAGGGCCTGTCTTCAAACTCGCGTCTGCGGGGCGACGCCGGGGCACGCACCTCGCCGCGTTGTCGTCGGTCGCCAATGCTCCGCAGTGGCTC
>NZ_JBHUAL010000266.1:0-11069 GCF_042789775.1 Kitasatospora sp. NPDC056800
CCGAACGGCCTCCGTCCGGCTCGAACTCACCACCGAGGCGGCCGGCTCCGCCTGGCGGCGCGCCGCCGACGGGGCCCGGCGCGCCCAGCGCCCCCCGGAGGCCGTCCGCCGGGAGGCCGCGCGGGCCGGCGCCGCCCAGCGGGCCCGGGCCGGGGACGCGCTCGACCGGCTCGCCGGCGCCGTCCACCGGGCGGCACCCGCCGCCCGCGAGCTCTACCGCACCCGCACCGTGCTCGCCGGCCTCGCGGTCAGCGCGCCCGCCGACCGGCTGCCCGCGCTGCGGGCGCTGCCGGGCGTCCGGGCCGTCCACCCGATCGTCGCCAAACGGCGTGACAACGCCCACTCCGTCCCGCTGACCGGCGCCCCGCAGGTCTGGGCCGGCGACCAGGCGGCCGGCACCGGCCGGGGCACCCGGATCGGGATCATCGACAGCGGCATCGACTACACCCACGCCGACTTCGGCGGCCCGGGCACCGAGGAGGCGTTCCGCTCGGTCGAGCGCGGCAGGCCCGCGCCGCCCGCGCTGTTCCCCAACGCCAAGGTGGTCGGCGGCAAGGACCTGGTCGGCGACGACTACGACCCCGACCCGGCCTCCCCGCACTACCAGCCGGTGCCGCACCCCGGCGGCAACCCGATCGACTGCGTGCGCAACGGGCACGGCACCCACGTGGCCGGCACCGCGGCCGGGTACGGCGTCACCGCGGACGGCCACCCGTACACCGGTCCGTACGGGCCCGGGCTGGATCCGGCCGGCTTCCGGATCGGCCCCGGCACCGCCCCGGGCGCGCAGCTGTACGCGATCCGGGTGTTCGGCTGCGACGGCTCCACCGACCGGGTCACCGAGGCGCTCGACCTGGCCGCCGACCCGAACGGCGACGGCGACCTGAGCGACCGGCTGGACGTCGTCAACCTCTCGCTCGGCAGCCACTTCGGCAGCACCGACGACACCGACGCCCTGGCCGCCGACCGGCTCGCCGAGCTCGGCACCGTCGTGATCGCGGCGGCGGGCAACGACGGCGACGTGTACGGCATCGGCGGCAGCCCCGGCACCGCCGCCCGGGCGATCACCGTCGCCGCCTCGGTGCACGGCCACGCCGACGTGGACGGCGTCACCGTGCTCGCCCCCGCCGCCCAGGCCGGGGTCGTCCCGGGGCACTGGAGCGAGCGCTACCAGGGCTGGTCCACCGCCGACGTCAGCGGCGAACTCGCCCTGCCCGCCGACCAGTCGGACGGCTGCACCGAGTTCGGCGAGGCCGACCGGCAGCGGCTGAAGGGGCGGATCGCGCTGCTCGCCTGGCACACCCGGGAAGCCGACCGGGCCTGCAACTCCGGCCCGCGCGCCGACCACGCCGCCGACGCGGGCGCGATCGGCGCGCTGTACGCCGCCGACTCCGACCACCTCGCCGAGATCTCCGGCGACGACCGGATCCCGGCCGTGCTGCTGGGGCGCGCCGACGGCGAGCGGCTGCGGCAGGCCGCGGCCGCCGGGCCGGTGACGGTCCGGCTCGCCGCGCCCGGCAACCCGCTGCACGGCTCCGTCGCCCAGGACCAGCCGGCCCGGATCGACACCATGACGGACTTCAGCTCGCGCGGCATCGGCGTGCCGGGCGTGGTCAAGCCCGACCTGGCGGCACCCGGCGAGGGCATCTGGTCCAGCCTGGTCGGCAGCGGTTCCGGCGGCCAGCGCGAGAGCGGCACCTCGATGGCCGCCCCGCACGTGGCCGGGCTCGCCGCGCTGGTCCGCGCCGCGCACCCGGACTGGCCGGTCGAGCAGGTCAAGGCCGCGCTGATGAACACCACCGAGGACACCTTCCTCGGCGACGAGCACAGCGGGCCGGTCTACGGGCCCGAGCGCACCGGGGCCGGGAGGGTCCGGGTGGACCGGGCGGTCCGCACGCCCGCCGTCGCCTACGCGGCGGGGGAGGGCGCCGTGGAGGGCGGGGTCGGGGTCTCCTTCGGGCCGGTCGAGGTCGGCGGGCCGACGGCGGTGACCCGGGAGATCGAGGTGCGCAACACCTCGAACGCGCCACTGGCGTACCGCACCTCGTACGCGGCCGCCACCCTGCTGCCGGGCGCCTCCTACCAGGTGGCACCGGCCCGGGTGGACGTCCCGGCGGGCGGCACCGCGCGGGTACGGGTCACCCTGGCCGTGCCGGGGGAGCTGGGGCGCGCCCCCGACCCGACCATCGACACCGTGCAGGGCGGCCGGGCCCGCAGCTACCGGGGCGAGCTCTCCGGCCGGGTGCTGCTCACCCCGGTCGGTGGCGACGCGCTCCCGCAGCTGCGGATCCCGGTGCTGGCCGCCCCGCGCCCGACCGGCGACCTCACGGCGGCGGCCACCGTCCGCACCGCCCGGGACGGCACCCTGGTCACCCTCGGCGGCCGCGCCGCCCCCGGCGAACAGCCCGGGCTGGTCAGCGCCTTCGCCCTCGGCGGCGAGGGCGAGCGCTGGCCCGACTGCCCGCCCGGCGGCAGCGGCACGGCGGTCGCGCCCGGCGCGGGCCTGCGGCCGAAGGACACCGGGAAGGAGCCGGACCCGGCGGAGGAGGTCTGCGTCGAGCACCCCGGCGAGCGGGCCGCCGGCCTGCGCGCGGCCGGCGCCGCCGTCGACTCCGAACTGCTGTACGTGGGCGCGCAGTTGTGGGCGCCCGCGGCCACCCCGGTGGGGCTGTACGGGGTGCGGGTGGCGCTGGACACCGACGGGGACGGCAGCACCGACGTCATCCTCAAGGCCGACCGGCTGCGCGGTAGCGACGTCCTGGTCTCCCGCGCCCTGGACGCCCGCACCGGGGCCGAACTGGACGTCCAGCCGCTCAACGCCCACTGGGGCGACACCGACACCGGGCTGCTGGACAGCGACGTCCTGGTGCTGCCCGTCCGGCTGAGCGCCCTGCCCGGCGTCGCGCCCGGGCACAGCACCGTCCGCTACGGCGTCTGGACCGGCTACGCCGGGGGCGGGACGCCGGACGTGGCCGAGGCGCTCTCCACCATCGGGCTGAGCGGCACCGGCCCGTCCGTCCCGCTGGACGTCCTGCGGCCGGCGCTCACCGCGCGGGCCGGCCTCACCGGGCCGGCCGCCGTACTGGCCCCGGCGGGCCCGGGCGCCGTCCTCGCCGTACGGCGGGCGGCGGGCGACACCTCGCGGCTCCTGCTGCTGTACCACCGCAACCCGGCCGAGCGGCGGGCCCAGGTGCTCGACCTGCCCTGACCGTCGGGCGGAAGGGGCGGCCCACCGGGACTCCGGCGGGCCGCCCCGTCATGTGCCGGCTTCTGTGCCGGCTTGTGCGTCGGCGCCCAGGGCCGCCCGGCGGCGGTCGCGGCGCGGGACGCGGGTGGGGCGTCGGGAGAGCCGGGCGAAGACCGCCACCAGGGCGAGGACGGCGGCGGTGGCGGAGGTGACGATGAGCCCCTCGGTGAGGCCGGGCGGGCGGAAGGCGCAGGCGACGCGGGAGGCGCCGTCGCCCAGCGGGACGCCGATCATGCCGAGCACCGGGACGGGGGTGAGACGTCGGCCGCCGTCCACCGCGCAGGTCCAGCCCTCGGCGGCCGGCACGGAGAGCAGCGCGGTGCCGGTGGAACCCGCGGGGAGGGTCGCGGTGAGGGTGTGCCCGCCTGCCTCGACCCGGGTGGCGCCGGTCGCGGTGAGCCGGGCGACGGCGGCCTCCAGCGCACCGGCCCGCAGGCAGCCGATCGGGCGGGCGGGCACCTGGCTCACCACGTCCGACCGCAGCGTCACCCGGACCACCCCGTCCGCCGGGACGGTCCCCAGCCGGTGGATCGGCACGGCGGTGGTGGGCTGCTCGCCGTCGCTGCGGTAGTCGGTGCCCAGGCCGCTGACCGTGCCCCGGTACCAGACCCCGTGGAAGTAGGCCGTCCCGCCCGGCGTGCAGGCGGCCGTGAACACCGTGCCCTCCCCGCCGGCCGGCACCGACCAGCCGCTGGTGCCGTGCAGGGCCGGCGCCGGCCCGCCCGCCGGGACGGGCAGCGGGGCGTCGTACACCTGGCTGCCGAGCAGCGACTCCTGCCGGGACCAGGCCGAGGAGGTCTCCGTCCGGGAGCCCGGCGGCAGCACGGTGACCAGCGGCGGCGCGGCGGCCCGCACCGGGGTGAAGCCGGGCGGCGGGGCGTCGTCGAGGTGCGTGCGGACGCCGAACAGCGCCTGCCCGACCGGGTCGGTGACGCTCGCGGTCTGCCGTCCGCCGGCCGTCCAGCCCGCGCCGAGGTCGTGCAGCAGCAGGGCGGTGACGGTCGGCAGGTAGCTGCTGAAGTAGCCGCCGCCCTGGCCGTTCAGCAGCAGCGGGTCGTTGGGGGTGAAGGCGTGCGGGCCGGGGTCGCTGCGACCGCGCGGCCAGTCGGCGCCCGCCCGGACGGCCGCGTGCCCGGCCCGGACGGCCGCCGGGGAGACCCCGGAGGAAGGGACCGCGCCGAGCGCCGCGTACCCGGACCAGACGGCGTTGCCCAGCACCGCCCCGCCGATCACCCAGGTGGCGAGGGCGGTCGCCCGCCGGTCGGAGTGCCGGCGGTCCAGCAGCCACAGCGCGGCCGACAGGACGGCGCCGCCGACGGCCAGCAGCACCCAGGTGGCCGGGCGCACCGCGGGCCGGCCCGCCGCCAGGCCGGCGATCACCGCCACCACGGCGGCGCCGCCCAGCACGGTGAGCCGGTCCGGGCGGTGCGCCAGCGAGACCCAGCCCGCCAGCACCAGCAGCCCGCTGAGCACGAAGGCCACCCGGTACGGCCCGCCGGCCGGGATCGCCAGGCCGTGCCAGACCAGCACCGTCGGGGTCCAGAGGAAGCCGACCGCCACCAGCACCAGCGCCGCGCACCACAGGGCCCGCTCCCGAGCCCGCACCCGCCGGTTGAACGGCAGCCCGCACACCACCAGCAGCCCGAAGACGCCGATCGCCACGTCCGGCAGCTGCTGCCCGCCATGGGCCGCGGGCAGCAGCCGGGAGAGGTGGGCGGCGACACCGGACGGGCCCAGCGGCTCGACCGGGGACTCCGGCTGGGCCCGGCCGGTGGCCAGCACCGCGACGAACAGCACGGGGGAGGCGAGCAGCACCCCGGCGATGGCCGTGGTGACGGCCCGGCCGGTGGCCCGGACCCGGTGGCGCAACGGGAGCGGGGCGGCGAACAGCCGGACGGCGAACAGCAGTCCGGCCGCCAGGGTGGCCAGCGCGGCGGTGTACAGGTTGCCCGTCCAGGCGAGCGCGACGCACAGCGCGCCGGCCACCCAGTGCCGCTCGCGCAGGCACCAGTCGGCGGCCAGGCCGAGCAGGGGCAGCGAGACCAGGCCCCAGAGCCACATCGGGGCGGCCCCGCCGACGTCCAGCACCCAGGCGCACAGCCCGTACCCGACGGCGGCGAACACCCGCAGCCACCGGGGGCCGGGGTGCAGCCGGCCGAGCAGCCGGGCCATCAGGGCGGTGCCCAGGCCGATGGTGGCCAGGGTGACCAGGAGGACGGCGAGCCGGCCCTGGTCGCGGGGGAGGAGCGCGGTGGGCCAGGAGAAGGGGTTCATCAGGTAGGCGAAGAAGTCCGCCAGGAACGGGGCCCCGTAGCCGCTGTTCCAGTTGAACAGCAGGTCCCCGGCGGCCTGCCCGTGCAGCAGGTCCCACAGGTGGGCGTGGTACGGCACGGCGACCGCCTCCGCCCCGGCCGGCCACCGTCCGCGCACCGCCGCCGCCAGCCCGTATCCGCCCATCGCCAGCCCCGCCGCACCCGCGCAGACCAGCCCCTCCCGCCGCCGCCCGCCCATCCGCACCCCGTTCCACACGCCTCGCCGGACCCCGCCACCCTAGGGCGTGTCTGACGATTCCCGCCGGGTGCGCGACGCCGGGGCACGCACCTCGCCGCGTTGTCGTCGGTCGCCGATGCTCCGCATGGACTCCTTCCTCCGCCTTGCGATGCACGCACCCCAACGCCGCGCCCTGATCCGACGCCAATGGTCAGACACGCCCTAAGCACGCCCCGGGCGCCCCCCGCGTCGCACGCGCTCCCTCGAAGGAGTGGAGTCCTAAGCGGCTCCGCCGAGTAGCCTGAGAGGGCCGCCAGGATGCCTGTATGGGAGGAACCATGAGCATCGCGCCGTACCCCGACTGGATTCGGCCTCCTGCTGGTGGCTACACCGCAGAGGACCTCGACCGGCTGCCTGATCTCCCGCCGCACACCGAACTGCTCGACGGGAGCCTGATCTTCGTGAGTCCGCAGACCGCGTTCCACATGCGCACCCTCCGTAGGCTGGAACGTGCCCTGGAAGCCGCGGTGCCGGAGGGGTGGGACGTCTGGCGGGAGATGACGGTCAAGTTGGACCGGCGCAACCGGCCGGAGCCGGATCTCCTCATCGTCGACGAGCGAGGGGTCACCGGTCCGAAGCAGACCTCCTGTGAGGCGGGGGACGTACTGCTCGCGGTCGAGGTCGTCTCCGAGGAGTCCGAGGAACGAGACCGGGACACCAAGCCTCGGAAGTACGCGGCTGCGGGGATCAAGCATTTCTGGCGGGTGGAGAGCGACGACGACGGAAAGCCGGTCGTCTACGTCTACGAACTCGACCCCGCCACACACGGCTATGCGGTCGCCGGGATCTACCACAAGCAGTTGAAGGTCGAGCGGCCGTTCCCGGTGGAGATCGACCTGACCTGACCGTCCGCATGGTGGACGGCAGGTGTCAGTACCTGGGACGGCGGAGTAGGGTCCGAGCATGTCTCGCACCATTCGTCTCGCAGTAGTCCCCGGTGACGGCATCGGCCAGGAAGTGGTGGCCGAAGGCCTCAAGGTCCTGGGTGCCGCGCTTCCCGCCGACGTGAAGCTGGAGACCACCGAGTACGACCTCGGGGCCCGGCGCTACCACCGGACCGGGGAGACGCTGCCGGACGACGTCCTGGCCGAGCTGAAGTCGCACGACGCGATCCTGCTGGGCGCCATCGGCGACCCGAGCGTGCCGTCGGGCGTGCTGGAGCGGGGGCTGCTGCTCAAGCTGCGGTTCGCCTTCGACCACCACATCAACCTGCGTCCGGGCCGGCTCTTCCCCGGGGTGTCGTCCCCGCTGGCCGGCCAGCCGGAGATCGACTTCGTGGTCGTCCGCGAGGGCACCGAGGGCCCGTACGTCGGCAACGGCGGCACGCTGCGCACCGGGACGCCGCAGGAGGTGGCCACCGAGGTCAGCCTGAACACCGCGTACGGCATCGAGCGCGTGGTGCGCGACGCCTACCGCCGGGCGCAGGCGCGGCCGCGCAAGAAGCTCACCCTGGTGCACAAGAACAACGTGCTGGTGCACGCCGGGCACCTGTGGACGCGGATCTTCGCCGAGGTCGGCCGGGAGTTCCCCGAGGTCACCACCGACTACCTGCACGTCGACGCGGCGACCATCTTCTTCGTCACCCAGCCGGAGCGGTTCGACGTCATCGTCACCGACAACCTGTTCGGCGACATCCTGACCGACCTGGCCGCCGCCGTCACGGGCGGGATCGGCCTGGCCGCGAGCGGCAACATCAACCCGAGCGGCGAGTTCCCGTCCATGTTCGAGCCGGTGCACGGCTCGGCGCCGGACATCGCCGGCCAGGGCAAGGCCGACCCGACCGCCACCGTGCTGTCGGTCGCGATGCTGCTGGAGCACCTCGGCTTCGCCGCCGAGGCCGCCGCGGTCGAGGCCGCCGTCGCGGCGGACCTGGCCGAGCGCTCGGGCACCCGCGGCACCTCCCAGGTCGGCGACGCGCTCGTCGCCCGAGTAGCCGGCTGACCGGCCGGATCCGAACACACGGTTCCGGCTGACGGGGCCGGACCGCACATCACCGCAGCTTGCAGCTGTTCGGCACGGCCCTCTGGATGCGAGTATCGACAGTGGGCCGTGCCGTTGTGCGTCCATTCCGGTGAAGTTTGCCGAAACGTATCTGCGGCGGTGGCGGCCCGGACCAACCCCACGGTGAAGGAAACAGCCATGAGCACGGCCACCCAGGCGCCCATCACGTTCGACCTCAAGCCCTCCGCCCACCCGCTGCCCGCAGCGGAGCGCGAGGCCCGGCTGGCCAACCCCGGGTTCGGCCGGGTCTTCACCGACCACATGGTCACCATCCGCTGGACCGAGGGCGTGGGCTGGCACGACGCCCAGCTGGTGCCGTACGCGCCGCTGGAGATCGACCCGGCGAACATGACCCTCCACTACGGCCAGGCGATCTTCGAGGGCCTGAAGGCCTACCGCCAGGCCGACGGCTCCATCGCCACCTTCCGCCCGGAGGCCAACGCCGCCCGCTTCCAGGCCTCGGCCCGCCGCCTGGCGATGCCGGAGCTGCCGGTGGAGGCCTTCGTCGAGGCCGTCGAGCTGCTGGTCCGCCAGGAGCGGGACTGGGTGCCGAACGAGCCGGAGCAGAGCCTCTACCTGCGCCCGTTCATGTTCGCCACCGAGGTCGGCCTGGGCGTCCGCCCGGCCAACTCCTACCTCTTCATGATCATCGCCTCGCCGGCCGGCGCCTACTTCCAGGGCGGCATCAAGCCGGTCTCGGTCTGGCTGTCCAAGGAGTACGTCCGGGCCGCCCCCGGCGGCACCGGCGCCGCCAAGTGCGCGGGCAACTACGCGGCCTCGCTGGTCGCCCAGGCCCAGGCCGCCGAGAAGGGCTGCGACCAGGTGGTCTGGCTCGACGCCGCCGAGCACCGGTGGGTCGAGGAGATGGGCGGCATGAACCTGTACTTCGTCTTCGGCGAGGGCAAGGACGCCAGGATCGTCACCCCGGAGCTGTCCGGCGCCCTGCTGCCCGGCATCACCCGCGACTCGCTGCTCCAGCTGGCCTCGGACCTCGGCTACGCCGTCGAGGAGCGCCGGATCTCCACCGACGAGTGGCAGCAGGCCAACGCCGACGGCACCCTCACCGAGGTCTTCGCCTGCGGCACCGCCGCCGTCATCACCCCGGTCGGCTCGGTGAAGTCCGCCGCCGCCGACTGGACCGTCGGCGCCGGCGAGCCCGGCCCGGTCACCATGGAGCTCCGCAAGGCGCTGCTGTCCATCCAGGGCGGCCAGACCCCGGACACCCACCACTGGCTGCACCGGATCGTCTGATCCCGCACCCCGGCTGGCCTGCCCCGTTTCGCATCCCGAGACGGGCGGGCCGGATCGCGGAAGCTGTGCCAGACTGCCGACGTGTCCTCGCTTTCGCTGATTATTAGCAGCAGGCGCGCCGGTCCGCAGTGACCGCTTCCGCTGGACCCGATGCGGAGCGACCACTAGCGTCCAGACCCGCGCGCAGACCTCTCGCACCCGCGAGGGGTCTTTTTGTTTCTCCCGGACCGGCCGACGGCCCCCACAAGGGGCCCGGGGACACCGGGACCGCGCGCGGGACCATGGACAGTGGAGCCGGGACGAGAACGTCCGGCAGAGCAGTACCCAACCTCCCCGAAACGGAGAACCAGGGGTCATGACCGAGGTCACCCGTACCGACGACAGTTTCCACGTGTTCGACACCACGCTGCGCGACGGAGCGCAGCGCGAGGGCATCAACCTGACGGTGGCGGACAAGCTGGCCATCGCCAGGCACCTGGACGAGTTCGGGGTCGGTTTCATCGAGGGCGGCTGGCCCGGGGCGAACCCGCGCGACACCGAGTTCTTCGCCCGGGCCGCCGTCGAGCTGGAGCTGGAGCACGCCCGGCTGGTCGCCTTCGGCGCCACCCGCCGGGCCGGCGGCAAGGCGTCCGAGGACCCGCAGCTGGCCGCGCTGGTCACCTCCGGCGCCCCGGTGATCACCCTGGTGGCCAAGGCGCACGACCGGCACGTGGAGCTCGCGTTGCGCACCACCCTGGACGAGAACCTGGAGATGGTCCGGGACAGCGTCGAGTTCCTGCGCTCGCAGGGCCGGCGGGTGTTCATCGACTGCGAGCACTTCTTCGACGGCTACCGGGCGAACCCCGAGTACGCCGTGTCGGTGGTCCGCACCGCGCACGAGGCCGGCGCGGACGTGGTGGTGCTCTGCGACACCAACGGCGGGATGCTGCCGGGCGGTGTCCGGGAGATCGTCGCCGACGTGCTGGCCAGGACGGGGGCCCGGCTCGGCATCCACGCCCAGGACGACACCGGCTGCGCGGTGGCCAACACCCTGGCCGCGGTGGACGCCGGCGCGACCCACGTGCAGTGCACCGCCAACGGCTACGGCGAGCGGGTCGGCAACGCCAACCTGTTCCCGGTGGTCGGCGCGCTGGAGATCAAGTACGACCGCCGGGTGCTGCCCGCGGGCCGGCTGGCCGAGATGACCCGGATCTCGCACGCGATCGCCGAGCTGGTCAACCTGACCCCCTCCACCCACCAGCCGTACGTGGGCTTCTCGGCGTTCGCCCACAAGGCGGGCCTGCACGCCTCCGCGATCAAGGTCGACCCGGACCTGTACCAGCACATCGACCCCGAGCGGGTCGGCAACACCATGCGGATGCTGGTCTCCGACATGGCCGGGCGGGCCTCCGTCGAGCTCAAGGGCAAGGAGCTCGGCTACGACCTCTCCAGCGACCGGGACCTGGCCGGCCGGGTGGTGGCCAAGGTGAAGGAGCAGGAGAACCTCGGCTACACCTACGAGTCCGCCGACGCCTCCTTCGAGCTGCTGCTGCGCGACGAGGTGCGCGGCAGCCGGGACCGCTTCTACACCCTGGAGTCCTGGCGGACCATCAGCGAGCAGGGCCCGAAGGGCTTCACGGGCAACGAGGCCACCGTCAAGCTGTGGGCCAAGGGCGAGCGCCGGATCGCCACCGGCGAGGGCAACGGCCCGGTCAACGCGCTGGACCAGGCGCTGCGCGCGGCCCTGGAGGGCATCTACCCGCCGCTGGCCACCTTCGAGCTGGTGGACTACAAGGTCCGCATCCTGGAGGGCCAGCACGGCACCGGTTCCAAGACCCGGGTGCTGATCGAGTCCACCGACGGCTCCGTCACCTGGTCGACGGTGGGCGTGGCCGACAACGTGGTCGCCGCCTCCTGGCTGGCGCTGGAGGACGCGTACACCTATGGCCTGATCCGGGCCGGCCTGGAGCCGACCGAGTAGCCGGCCCGGGCCGGTCGGCGCCCGACATGCCTGTGGCCCGCGGGACTTCGTACGAAGTCC
>NZ_JBHUAL010000267.1:0-3812 GCF_042789775.1 Kitasatospora sp. NPDC056800
CGTCGCGCAGTGCGCGGCGCGGGCCCCGGACGGTGAGGCGGGCCCGGGATCAGGCGAAGGTGTTGGTGGACCAGATGGCGTTGCCGATGCCTTCGCCGCCGTCGGCCTTGTAGACGACGAGGTTGCCGTCGTCCTGGAGCTTCAGGAAGGCGCCCGCCGACCAGAAGGTGCCGGAGGCCCAGAGGCCGCGGCTGCCGTCCGCGGAGTAGACGACGGCGTTGCCGTCGGGCTGGATCCGGAGGAAGGCGTTGCCGTTGCCGGCGGTGTTGCTGTGCCACAGGACCGCGTTGTCGCTCAGGCGGTAGAGGACGAGGTCACCGTCCCACTGCATGGCCAGGCGGGTGGTCTTCGCGTACACCTGCTGGCCGGCCACGAGCTGGGTGCCGGAGCGGAAGGTGGTGGCGCTCCAGACGGTGTTGGCGACCGTCTCGGCGGCGTTCTTCTTGTAGAGCGCGAAGGTGCCGTCGTCCTGGAGCTTGAGGAACGCGCCGCTCTGGCCCCAGGTGTTGGAGCCCCACAGGGCGCCGGTGCCGGCGGCCGGGTTGCCGTCGCTCTTGTACAGGACGAAGTTGCCGTCCGTCTGCACGTACGCCCACGCCCCCTTGTTCCCGGAGGTGTTGGTGTTCCAGGTGGGCTCGGCGTCGGCGCGGCGGTAGCGGACCAGGTTGCCGTCCGCCTGCATCTCGACCACGGCGGTCTGCGACTGGAACCACTGACCGGGCTTGATCTTGGTGTCGCTGTTCAGCTTCTGGTCCAGGCGGATGGTGCCGGCGGACCACAGGACGGAGCTGCCGTCGGCCTTGACCATGGCCACGTTGCCGTCGTTCCGGAGCTTGAGGAACGCGCCGTTCTGGCCCCAGGTGCCGGAGGCCCACAGGGCGCCGGTGCCGGCGGCCGGGTTGCCGTCGCTCTTGTAGACGACGAGGTTGCCGTCCGGCTGGATGTACGCCCAGGCGCCGTTGTTGCCCGAAGTCCCGCTCGACCACAGGATCCCGTTGTCGACCTGCTTGTGGGTGACGACCAGGTCGCCGTCCGGCCGCATGGTCAGCTTCAGGTCCGCGCCGACGATCGACTGTCCGGAGGTCAGCTTGGTGTCCGACTTGACCGACACGCCGCCGGCGGCCACGGTCGAGGAGACCCATCCACCGAGGTCGTCGACGCGGGTGGCGGTCGCGCCGGTGCGGGTCTCGGTGGCCGGGGTGTCGAGGCAGCCGCCCTGCCAGGAGCGGGAGGCGACGGCGACGAGTTCGGACTTGCCGCCCGTCTCGCGGATCGTGGGGGCGCCGGTGTCGCCCTTGCAGACCGCCGCGCCGCCGGTGCCGGTGACGCTGATGCCGGTCGCGCTCACGGTGCCGAGGGTGAAGGAGCCGGTGTGGGGCTTCAGCGGGGCCCACTCGTCCTTGGTGCGGCCGTACCCGGCCACCCGCAGGTTCTCTCCCGAGGTGGGGGCGGTCGTGGCGAACGCCGGCGGGGTGATGCCGTCCACGGCGGTGGCCAGGCGGGCCATCACCAGGTCGCGCTCCTGCCGCGGCACCAGCTCGGCCACGTCGGCGGACTTGGCGCCCACCGTGACGGTCGTCTTCCATTTCGGCGCGCCGGCCGCCAGCGTCTGCGGCTGTGCGGGGTCGTCGGAGAAGCAGGACGCGGCGGTCAGCACCCAGTAGTGGTCCACCAGCGTGCCGGTGCAGCCGCGCAGGGCGTCGCCGACGACGATCCGGGCGGTGTAGGCGTACGAGCCGTCGGCGGCGGCGTCGCCGGTCACCGCGCCGGCCGGGGTGAAGGAGGTCATCGTGCCGGCGGCCGCGGCCGCGGCCGCTACCAGCACGCCCGCTCGTCGGGAGCGGGGCGAGGAGTTGCGAGGCATGAACAGGGTTCCCAACGATAAGAGGTGAATTCGGGTAGCGATCGGTCCGACGTGGTCCGGCGGGTTTCCCGCCGGCGTCTTCGCCGACGATCGCGAAGCGCTGTCCTGGAGCGCGCAGGGCCTGCGGGGCAGGTCAGCGGTGAGGCTGACCCGGCAGTTCGGGCCCGTGGTCGCCGAGGCCGGGGACGAGTGAGCCGCCCGCGTCCGACGGAGTCCGCGATCGCGCGGCCTCTGACGGGCCGCCAGGCCGTCGCCCTGCACCCGCTCGGCGGCCTGGAGCGGCACGAGTGGCAGGCCTGCAGCCGGCTCGCCGGCCTGTGCGGCCGGTGGCCCATCGCCGAGCGACGGCAGCCGGCTGCCGAGGAACTCGCAGCGCAGGCCCGGCCGTTCGGCATCCTGGCGGTCGGAGTCCCGCTGTGCGGCCCCGTTGGGCTTCGTGGAGTCGGCCGCCGTCTGCGGGGTGGGCGCGGAGGGCGTGCGCACCGCTCGCGGGCGGCGGCGATGCGGGCCGCTCGGATGGTTCGGGTCCCGCTGGTCCCGGTCCCGCCACTCGCGCGGCGGGGCCGGGGCCGGGGGATCAGGCGTGCGTCAAACCGCCTGATCGGAGCCTCACTTGGAGGTGGTGAGCTCCAGCAGGGTGAACGGGCGCTGCTGCGGGTCGGTGAGCTCGCCGACCTTGTTCCAGGTGTTCGGCTTCAGGTCGTGGATCTTGGTCTCGGTGCCGTTCACCATGACCACGTGGACGGAGTAGTCGGAGGTGGAGACGGCGTAGGTCGACGGCAGCTCCAGGCTGAGCCGACCGGACGTGCCGGTGGTGGTGAAGCAGAAGCGGCCGCCGCCGACCTTGTCGGTCTCCGCCATGTTCCGGGCGTCGACCTCCAGCAGACCCGGGGCGCAGGGCACGAGGACGATGTGGCCGTCACCGCTCTTCAGTCGGATGCCACGGTCCGCGAAGATCTGGTCCGCGCCGGGGTAGGCGAAGTCCTCCACGGCCGGCGGCGGAGTGTCGTCGGCGGTCAGCGCCTTCGGAGCGGCGGCGGTGCCGCCGGGCGCGGCGGCGCTGCGGTCAGCCGCGACGGCGCCCACGACGCCGGACACCGCGACCGTGCCGGCGACCGCGCCGACGATGACCATCTTGGTGATGGAACGCATGAATAAAACCCCCTGATTAGCCGTCAATTGCTGCTGGTTCGCAGCGGACCTGCCGAGTCGGTGCACGTACCGGCGACCTGGTCGAATGGCGTTTCCGGCCACCCCCGGCCACCCCCGGCCCCGACCGGCACCATTGCTATCACGAGCGGGTCGACTTCCGGAAGATCGTTTCCCGTTTCGGAAGCATCTGGAATTCCGCCATGTTCGTATACGGCCTATATGCCCGGGGAAAAGGTTGTCGCGAGCGGGTGAGCCGTGGACCGAGCCGCTACCGGGTGGTCCAGATCGCGGCGGTCCCGAAGACGACCAAGGACACGAAGACCTGCGCCATCATGGCGGGCGGCCACGTGTTGTCCTCCGACTCGCCCCTCTCCTTCGCCTCCATCAGGCGCTGCGCGAACTTCCTGCGGTGGCCGACCATTCCCACCGGGAAGGCCACCACCGCGAACGAGTACATGGCGAGCACCGCGGCCGCGTCCATGTGCTTCGCGTAGTAGCTGCCGAGGCCGAAGAGCACCATCGCGGCCGGCGCCAGCGCCATGCTGATCCGGTGCGTGCGCGTGGGCATTCCCGGCACCAGCACCGCCCAGAACACCGCGGTCGCCAGAATCGCGAGCCACCACCACGACACGACACCAAGCCCCAACGGATACACCGCACACCCCCCTCGTTCCGGCTGTGGGGCCCCCGGGGGCGGCCGGCCGCCCCCCCCCAGGTTTGGGAAGCCCCAAATGAACACCGCCCACACAAACCACCCAGGCATTAACCACGAGAAAGAAAAAAAAAACAACCCCCA
>NZ_JBHUAL010000267.1:3822-10986 GCF_042789775.1 Kitasatospora sp. NPDC056800
GTCCGGTGGGCTCGTTTTTTTTTAACCTCCACCCGGGAAACCCCCCCCCCCCCCGCGGTGCGGGTTGGGGCCCCCGGGTCGGACGCGGGCTCCACAGCCACTGTTCTGTCACGGCCATTCGAACACGGCCGATCACTCACAGCCTAGTGATCACCTGATCAGTCGTTGCGCGTGAACCAGCCGACGACGGACGAGACGGCACTGTGTCCGGCCTTCACCAGCTTCTCGCCGACCTTCTCGGTCACCTTCACGCCGAACTTGGCCGCTTCCGCCGCGCCCTTCTCGATCGCGCCGACCACTCGGCCACCGATCAGGGAGAGACCGACGCCTGCCACCGCGCCGATGAACTTGTCGCTGCTGAAGCCGTAGCCGATCCCGCGGTACAGGGCCGACGCCACACCCGTCACCAGCGAGAACGTACCGACGGCGGCCGCGAGGGGCTGGCCACCCGGAACGAGCATCAGGCCGGCCGCGATGAACCCGCTATAGGTGCTGACACTGCCCAGGAAGTTTCCGTAGTCCTTGAACAGCTGCTTGTCGTCCTTCGGCGGAGAGCCCGGCTCCGGCTTCTCGGGAGCTGGAGCCGGAGTGGTCACCTTGTCGTTGGCCGGCGTGTTCACCGGGTCGACGTGGTTGGCCTCGTTGGCCTTCGCCTGGGCCGCCGCGGCGGCGGCAGCGGCGGCCTGCTCCTGCGCCCGCTTCTGGGCGGCGATGGCGTGGGCGTCGCTCGCGGCCTGCGACGCCGTGGCGGCGTCCTTGCCCGCCGCGCTCGCGCTGGCCGCGGCCTGCGCCGCCGAGGCCCTCGCGCTCGCCGCCGAGTTCACGGCCTGGTTCGCGGAGGCGGTCGCCTGGGTGGCCGAGTAGTTGGCCTGCCGGTTGGCGGTCTGCGCGGTCGCCGCCGCACTCTTGGCCTTCTGCGCCGAAGCGGCGGCGGCTGCCGCGGAGGCGTCGGCGGCGGCGGACTTGGCCTTGGCGTCGTCCGCGTACCCCTTCGCCTGCTGGGCCGACTGCCCTGCCAGGCTCGCCCAGTGCGCGGCCTCATCCGACGCGTGGCGCGCGTCCGCGGCGATCTGGTACGCCCGCTGGGCGCTCTCGCTCGCGGTGGCCGCGTCCTTCGCGGCGTTGCCGATCATGCTCAGCACGGACGACACGTGCGCGTCGGTGTCCGCGTCCTTCTGCGCCGCCGTGAACTGGGTCTTGCGGACGAACTCGTGCTGCATCCAGGCCGGTCCGGCCAGGGCGACCGCGCCCGCGGCCTTCACGTTGGGCCCGCCGCCGTCGACGGCGACCACCACGGCCACCCGGTCGTCCTCGGCCAGGGCCTTGGCGTAGCCGTTGGACAGGAAGGCGGCCAGGACCGACACCCGGCCGTCGGCCAGTGCGGCGCCGCCGTCCCGCTGGACGGCCTTGCCGCCGTCCGAGATCAGGGAGACGGTCCGCACCCGCAGGTCCTCGGCCTGGGCCTGGAGCGCCCCGCCGCTGAGGAACTTCTCGACCGCGGTCGGGTCGGTGCTCTCCAGTGTCTTCTGCGCCTCGGTCGCCAGCTTGGCGTTCGCGATGCTCGTGACGGCCAGGATCTTCTCCCGGTCGTCGAGCTGCAGGCTGCGCTGGTAGTCCGACTTGGCCCAGGAGACCACGGCCTCGTCGGTGCCGGAGAGCGCGGCCTGCGCCGACGCCCGGGTCCAGGAGCCGGTGGACTTCAGCAGGTTGACCGCGGCCTTGCGGCCGGCCTGGGCGGCCGTCGCGGTGGCGGTTCCGGTTGCCGCGGCCTGCTTGACCAGGTCCTTCGTCGCGGCGTCCTGCGAGGCGGCCTCGGTCTGCTGCTGGTTGAAGTCCGCCTGGGTGGCCTGATCGTCCTTCAGCAGCAGGTCGGCCTGGGTGACACCGAGCTGCTTGTCCGACTCCAGCTGCACGGCCTCGGCGTCACGGGCCAGCTTCTCGAGCGTCTGGGCCTTCGCCACCGCCGAGGCCGCGGTCTCGGCGGCGACAGCGGCGGCGTCCGCGTGCTGCCCCGCGATCTTCGCCCAGTCCTGGGCCTGGCCCGCGGCGGCGGCCGCGGCGTCGGCTGCCGCGGCGGCCTTCTCCGCGTGGTCGGCGGTCCGGTTGGCCAGATCCTTGGCCTCGCCCGCCGCGGCGGCGGCCGCGGTGGCGAGGTTCTGGGCACGGGTCGCGGCCGTGCTGGCCGCGTTGGCCGCGTTGCGGGCGGTGGTGGCCGCGTTGCGGGCGCGGGCCGCCTGCTCGGTGGCCTGGCCCGCGGAACCGGCCGCCTGGGCGCTGGCCTCGGCGGCAGCGGCGGCGTTGTTGGCGGCGCGGGCCGCGGCGGAGCCGGCCTGGCCCGCCCGGGCACTCGCGTCGGCGGCGGACGAGGCGGCCGACGCCGCGTCCCGCGCACCGGCGGCGGCGTTGCGCGCCAGCACAGCGGCGTCGCTCGCCGCCTTGGCCTGGGACCGGTCGCCCGCGGCGGCGGCAGCGGCGTTGTACGCGCGGCTGGCGGCCTGGCCCGCGGCGGCCGCGGCCGAAGCGGCCGAACGCGCCGCCGTGGCAGCCGTCTTGGCTGCCGCCACCGCCGTGTTGGAGGCGTCGATCGCGGTCTTCGCGGCATCCGCCGCACCCTGGGCGGCCTCGGCGGCCCGGTTGGCCGCGGCGCCCGTCTTCTCGGCGTCGTCCTTGGTCTTGGCAGCCTCGTCCGCGGCCGTCAGCGCGGCCTGCTTGGCCGTCTCGGCGGCCTTCTCGGCCCGGGCGCCCGCCTCCTGGGCGGCGGCCGTCTCCTCCAGGGCGCGCTTGGTGGCGTCCTTCGCGGTCTGGGCGAGCTGCTTGACGTCGAGCGTCTCCTGGTCCCTCGCCTGGGCGAGGAGCTGGCCGTTCTCCAGGAACTCGCGGATGTCGGCGGGTGTGCCGCTGAGCGCCCGGCCGGCCTGCTTGGTGAACTCCGGGCCGGTGTAGACGTCCATCAGCCGCAGGACGGCGACCCGGTCGTCCTCCTCCTGCGCCTTGAACCGGCCGGTGGTCAGGAAGGCGTCCATGGCCTCGGCGGTGCCGTCGCCGAGCGCCTTGGTCCCGGCCGTGCGGACGGCGACGTCGGCGCCGTCGACGATGGTGACGATCGCCGCCCGGCGGTCGTCCATCATCGGGTTCTGCCAGCCGCTGGTGACGAACGCGTGGAGGTCGGCGTCCGACCCGCTCAGCGCCTTCGACGCGGCGTCGCGCACGCCCTTGCCGGTGCTGCTCAGCATCTTGATGACGGCGAAGCGCTCGTCCGACGCCTGAGCACGGCTCAGCGTGCTGGTCAAGAACGTGGTGATGTCGGCGTCCGAGCCGACCAGTGCCCGTGCGGCCGCGTCCTTCACCGCGGTGCCGCCGCCCTGCCAGGCTTCGACCACCTGCGCGCGGTAGTTGGCCGGCAGCGGCTCCGGGGCCGTGTCGGACGGAAGTGCTTGGGCGACCGTCGTCCCCATGACGGTCGCGGCCAGCATCATGGCCGTGGCGGACAGGATCCTGGCGCGTGAGCGCCGTGCCGACCCTGCCCTCATTGGCGAGTTCGCCATTTCCCCCTCTTCTTCCCCAATCTCCTGGCCCGTCAGGGCCAGTGTTCACCAGGACAGTTGTCCTGATGCCGCAGGAATCCTAATGCCGGAGAAGGCGGATCGACGGGGCGGAATGATTTTGTCTGGATCGCATGCCAACTGGCTGAATCCCCGTCGGTTTCGGCCACCGATCGCATAGGCCTGCAATGGATTCACCCAAACGGCGGCAAAGGACCGGTTCATCACCCTCGTCCGGTTCACGTACATCCCCCCTGCGCCCCGAATGTCAGAGTGACTGACCGTCAGTATGGCGGCCAGTCACTGAAAGTGATGGCAGGATAGGGATTTGCCAAACCAGGAAAAATACAGGAAGGGCACAGGAAGAACACAGGAAGAGTGCCGCTCCGGGGGCGCGAGCATCCGATCCACCGGGGAGCAGCGAACACCACCGTGGTGTTCGCCGAAGCTCGCGAGGTTGCTGAAGGTTTCCGGGGTCGAGTCGATCGGTGCGTCGGCCGCTGTTCCGGAGAAAGGGCGACGGCCGGGCGCGGTGGCGCATCAACTAGCGCATGTCGGTGGGTATTTCGGCGGAGTGTCGTCCTGTTGGGCGGGCGGGAATCCGTCATCACGCACCTGTGTTTCCGTGATCACGTGGTCATCCGAGGGTGGTGTGTTGATCCTTGGGTTCGCCACCGTTTGCCGTGAGGGAAGCGGTTCGCCGGCGTGCGATCGAGGCCTTCCAGGCCGCCACCGCACTGGCCTGCTTCCTCCACGTTCCCGATCTCGCCGCGCGCTTCTCGAAGGAGGACCGCGGCGGCGGTTGGCGGCTCCCCGAGAACCCGGCGCCGACCGACGCGGTCCGAGAGGGCGGCATGTGACGTGAGGGAACGTGTGGGATGGCCGCAGCTCGGCTGTCCACGGAGGCGGTCACCCGGCGGAGTGGAGAATGGGCGAATCCCGGGCGGGGTCGCTCCGGCGGGCAGTACGGTGCCCGCATGACCGTGCTCGTCCGCCGTCGTCACATCGACTTCGGCCGCATCCACTCCACAGGCTGTCCGGTCATCGTCTGATCGCCCGTTCCAGCCGCCCGGCCGTGTCGTTCCGTTGCGCTCTTCCGTTGCGCTCCGTTCCGAACGGCACCGCCGTGGCGGCCGTCGCTCCCCGCCGCCGTGAGGGGCCGGCCGTCGTCCCGGTCGACGGCCCCTCCGAGCGGCGCTCCGGACGCATCCGGCGGGACGCGTTCACCCGCTGCTCCGTGCCGCCCGCTCCGTGCTGCCCGCAGCACGCACCCGCGAGCGGGACGGGGCGCTCCCGCGCGTCCCGGCCGACCACGATCCGACCGCACCGAGAGGACAGCCGTCCACCATGACCGACACCGCCACCGACCACTACCTGCGCAACAACGCCGACTACGCCGCGGCCTTCGACGGGCCGCTCCCGCTCCCGCCGGCCCGTCGCACGGCCGTCCTGGCCTGCATGGACGCCCGGCTCAACGTGTACGGCGCGCTCGGCCTCGCCGAGGGCGACTCGCACGTGATCCGCAACGCCGGCGGGGTGGCCACCGACGACGCCATCCGCTCGCTGGCGATCAGCCAGCGGCTGCTCGGGACCCGGGAGATCATCCTCATCCACCACACCGACTGCGGCATGCTCACCTTCGGCGACGACGCCTTCCGCGAGTCGATCCGGGAGGAGACCGGCGTCAAGCCGCCGTGGGCCGCCGAGGCCTTCGCCGACCTGGAGACGGACGTGCGCCAGTCGGCCGCCCGGATCCGCACCAGTCCCTTCGTCCCGCACACGGACGCCGTGCGCGGCTTCGTCCTCGACGTCGCGACCGGCCTCCTCAAGGAGGTCGTGCTCTGACCTGACGGCGTCCCGGTGCGGCGGTCGGACGGGGCCGCCGCACCGGGGCCCGGCCGGCCGGTACGGGAGAGTCGAGGGCGGCGCCGGCCGTCGACTACCCTCCCCCCTCGTGGACGATCACCCCGAACCCCGGACCCTGCGCGTCTTCGTGGCGCTCGCCCCGCCCGACGACGCCAAGGACGAACTGGCCCGGGCCCTGCGACCCGCCTATGCCGGCTACCCGCGGCTGCGGTGGAACCGGATCGAGGACTGGCACATCACCCTGGCCTTCCTCGGCGAACAGTCGTCCGCGGCGGTGCCGCTGCTGCGGTCGGCGCTGGCCGCCGCGGCCCCGTCGCGCCCCGCCCTGCGGCTGGGCCTGCGCGGCGGCGGCTACTTCGACCAGCGGCTGCTGTGGACCGGCGTCGACGGTGACCTGGAGGGACTGCACCGGCTCGCCGCCGACGTCCGGGATCTCGTCAGGTCCTGCGGGATCGACTTCAGGGAGCGGCCGCTGAACCCCCATCTCACCCTGGCCCGCTCCCGCCGCGACGACTCCGTCAGCGTGCCGCTGGCGGCGGCCGGGCTCACGGGGTTCGTGGGCCGGCCGTGGCGGACCGAACGCCTCCACCTCGTCGGCAGCAACATCGGTCGCGGCCCCGGGCCGATCCACTACCGCGACATCGAGGCGTGGCGGCTCGGCGTCGCCGCGGCCCCGGCCTGAGGCGCCCGGGGGGCGTAGGCCGGGGAGCCGGGTGCCTGCACCGGCCTACGGGTACGTGCCTACAGGTACGTGCCTACGGGTACGGCTCCGTTCGATGTCGCACGGTTTTTCCGCCGTCCGTGATCGATCGGCGGATGTGACATCGGCCACACGCGTGCCGGTCGTCGGTCGGCCCTCGTTCGCAACACGCCGATCCGCAGGTCGAATTCGCGACTCGGAGCCCCCGGTGCGCCGAGTGGGCGTCCGAAACGATCTCGCTGCTGACAGTGGATTGGCCCTAGCCTGCCGGGCATGTCCCAGAACACGAACATCCCCGGTTTCCCCGGGGGGCCGACCGCTGCGGTCGGCGACTCCGCCAAGGTGCAGCGCCAGGTACGGCAGCAGGCGGGCGTCGGACCGGTCTACGGCGGCGGCGGCACCCTCTTCTCCGAGCCCGTCCTGGTGGTGAACCAGAAGGCCAAGCTGATCGAGCTGACCAACGAGTACTCGGTCTTCGACCAGCAGGGCGCCACGCTGGGCTCGGTGGTCCAGGTCGGCCAGAGCGGCCTGCGCAAGGTGGTACGGCTGCTCTTCTCCATCGACCAGTACCTGACCCACAAGCTGGAGATCCGCGACGCGCAGGGCACCCCGGTGCTGCTGCTGACCCGTCCGGCGAAGTTCATCAAGTCGCGGGTGATCGTGCAGCGTCCGGACGGCCAGGAGGTCGGCCAGATCGTTCAGCAGAACGCCATCGGGAAGATCAACTTCTCGCTGGAGGTCGGCGGTCAGAAGGTCGGCGCGATCAAGGCCGAGAACTGGCGGGCCTGGAACTTCTCCATCGTCGACGGCACGGACACCGAGATCGCCCGGATCACCAAGACCTGGGAGGGCCTGGCGAAGACGATGTTCACCACGGCCGACAACTACGTTCTCCAGATCCACCGCCCGCTCCCCGACCCGCTGCTCAGCCTGGTCGTGGCGACCGCGCTGACCGTGGACACCGCGCTGAAGCAGGACGCCCGCGGCCTCGGATAGCCGCGAACCGGGGAAACCGGGGACTGACGGGCAGGCCGCCCGAACGTTGCGGGCGGCCTG
>NZ_JBHUAL010000268.1:0-10881 GCF_042789775.1 Kitasatospora sp. NPDC056800
ACCCTGACCCCGCCTCCGCCACGCCCGGGGCCCGCGCTCGCGCAGCGCGGGCCCCGGGCGTTCGCGTACCCCGCCCATCCCTCCAACCCCCGAGTTGAACACGTTCAAAGTCGTGCGCCATGATGAGGACGCGCGAGAACACCCCGCCGCGGCCCGCGGCGAAGGGCGGTCCCGTGCTGCCCCGTCACGCTCCGAACCCCCCTACCCGACCACGGAGTCGACCGTGCGACACCTGCTGCAACGCCACCCCTTCGCGATGCGCACCCGCTTCGCGCACTCGCTCGTCCTCACCTACGCCCTGCCGCCCCGCCTGCTCGCCCCGCTGGTGCCGCCCGGCCTCGCCCTCGACACCTATACCGACCCCGACGGCACCGAGCACGGCTTCGTCGCCGCCGCCGTCGTGGACGCCCGGGCACTGCGCCCGGCCGCCCTGCCCGCCCGCCTCGGCCGGGACTTCATCCTGACCGGCTACCGGGTCTTCACCCGCTTCCCGACCCCCGGCGGCCGCACCATGCGCGGCCTGCGCATCCTGCGCTCCGACACGGACAGCCGGATGATGGCGCTCGGCGGCAACGCCTTCTCCCGCTACCACTACCGGCACGCCCGGATCGGCACCCGGGTGGTCGACGGGACCCTGGAGTTCAAGGTGGTCAGCGGCGACGGCCGCGCCGACCTGCACGTGCGCGCCGACCTCGGCAGCGCCCCCGCCGCCCTCCCGCCGGGCAGCCCGTTCGCGGACGCCCGCGCCGCGCGCCGCTTCGCCGGCCCGCTGCCCTACACCTTCGAGTACGAGCCGCAGACCCGGTCGATGATCGTGGTCAAGGCCACCCGCGCCCACTGGGAACCCGCCCCGGTGGCCGTCGAGGTGCCCCGGCTCACCTTCTTCGACCACGGCCCGCTGGCCGGCAGCCGGCCGGTGCTCGCCAACGCCTTCCACGTCGCCGGCCTCGACTACGGCTGGCACGCCGGGGAGCGCCGCACCCTCACCGGAGCCGCCCGATGACCGCACCCGCCGCCTCCGTCCCCGCTCCCGCCCCCGGTCCCGTCCCGGACGGCCCCCGCCCGTCGGGTGTGCGCGAGGTCGTCCGCTACAACTGGCCGATGTACGCCGCCGGCGCGTTCACCGTCGTCGCCGGCGGGGTGCTGGCCCGCCGGCTGCCCGGCCCCGCCGCCGCGCTCGCCCGGGCGGCCGCCGCCACCGCCGCCGGGTACCTCGCCCTCGGCACCCTCGCCACCTGGTGCGTCTACGACCGCTCCGGGCTCCACAGCTACGACTGGCTGCCCGCCCTGCTGCCCGACGGCCCCGGCGACCACCTGGTGATCAGCACCGGCCTGGACGAGGCCGGCCGCCCGCTCGCCGCCCGCCACCCCGGGGCCCGCGGACGGCTCGCCGACCTGTACGACCCGGCGCTGACCTCCAGCGGCTCGATCCGCCGCGCCCGCCGCCACGCCCCGCCCGTCCCCGGCGGCATCCCGGCCCGGCCGGACGCCCTGCCCGCCGCGACGGGCACCCTGGACACCGTGTTCGCCGTCTTCGCCGCCCACGAACTGCGCCGGCCCGCCGACCGCACCGCCCTGTTCGCCGAAGCCGCCCGCACCCTGCGCCCCGGCGGCACCCTGCTGCTGGTCGAGCACCTGCGGGACGCCGCCAACACCGCCGTCTACGGCCCCGGCGCCTGGCACTTCCTGCCCCGGGCCACCTGGCTCCGGCACGCCGCCGAGGCGGGCCTGCACCCGGCCGCCGAACGCCGGATCGCCGGGCTGGTCACCGCCTTCGCCCTCCGGAAGCCCGCCTCGTGACCGGGCCGACCGGGCCGACCGGACTGACCGTACTGGCCGAACTGACCGGTACGCCCGGACTCCTCACCCTCGAAGCCCAGTTGCGCCTGGTCGGCGCCGCCCTCGTGACCGCCGGCCTGGTCCACGCCGTCCTGCCCCGCGCCATCGGCTGGCCCGCCGACCTCGCCGGCACCACCCTGCTGACCCGCCAGGTCTCCTACGCCCACCTCTTCTTCATCGGCCTCGCCTGCGCCCTGCTCGGCCTGCTCCCGCTCTGCCTGGCCCCCGACCTGCTCGCCGGCGGCCGGCTCGGCACCGCCCTGCTGGCCGGCCAGACCCTCTTCTGGGGCCTGCGCTGGCTCTTCGAGTTCGCCTACTTCTCGCCCCGCCTGTGGCGCGGCGACCGCCTGCGCACGGTCGCGCACCTCGGCCTCTCCGTCCTGTGGACCTGGGTGACGGCGGTCTTCGCGGCCGCCCTCTGGCACACGGTCTAGGAACCGACCCGCTTCTGCGGCCCTCACGCCCCCAGGTAGCGCAGCACCGCCAGGACCCGCCGGTGGCCGTCCACGTCCACCGGCAGGTCCAGCTTGGCGAAGATGTTGCCGATGTGCTTGTTCACCGCCGCGTCGCTGATGAAGAGTTCAGCCGCGAGCGTGGCGTTGGAGCGGCCCTGGGCCATCAGCGCCAGCACCTCGCGCTCGCGGGCGCTGAGGCGCTCCAGCGGGTCGTGCCGCAGCCGGACCAGCTGCTGGACCACCTCCCGGTCCACCACCGTCCCGCCGCCGGCCACCCGTTCCAGGCCGGCCATGAAGTCGGCCACCGCGCCCACCCGCTCCTTCAGGAGGTAGCCGACGGCCCGTCCGCCGTCCGAGTCCAACAGCCGTGTCGCGTAGGACTGTTCGACGTACTGGCTGAGCACCACCACCGGCAGCCCGGGGTGCTCCCGGCGCAGCCGGACGGCGGCTCGCAGGCCGTCGTCGCGGTGGTCCGGGGGCATCCGGACGTCCGTGACCACGAGGTCGGGCCGCTGCGTGCGCACGGCGGCGGCCAGGGCGTCCGCGTCGCCGACGGCGGCGAGGACGTGGTGCCCGAAGCGGTGCAGCAGGCCGACCAGTCCCTCGCGGAGCAGGACGGCGTCCTCGGCGACGATCACCCGAAGCGGCACGGTATCTCCACGTGGAGCAGGGTCGGGCCGCCGTCCGGGCTGGACACCCGCATCCGGCCGTCGACGGCGGTGAGGCGGTCGGCGAGCCCGGTCAGCCCGCTGCCGAGCGCCGGGTCCGCGCCGCCGCGGCCGTCGTCGGCGATCTCCAGGACGAGCAGGTCCGCGTGGTAGCGGCCGGAGACCCGGGCGCGGCCGGCGCCGCTGTGGCGGGCGATGTTGGTCATCGCCTCGCTGATCAGGTAGTAGACGCCGGTCTCCAGCTGCCGGGGCAGCCGGACGGGCAGGTCCAGGTCGACGGTGACCGGGATCGGGAACCGTCCGGCCTGCTCCCGGACGGCGGCGGCCAGCCCGTGGTCGGCCAGCACCGGAGGGTTGAGGCCGCGTACGATCCGGCGCAACTCCTCGTGAGCGGTGCCGAGTTGCTCCTGCGCCCGGGCCAGCTGCGGGCCGAGTGGCGAGCCCGGCGGGACGTCCAGGTGCATCAGCCCGAGGGTCATCCCCAGCGAGACCAGCTGCTGCTGCGCGCCGTCGTGCAGGTCCCGCTCGATCCGCTGCCGCTCGGCGTCGAAGGCGTCCACCAGTCGCGCCCGGGAGGCCTTCACCTCCCGCAGCCGCGCGCCCAACTCCGCGTCGCGCGGGGCGAGCAGGGTGCGGGCGAGGGCCGCGCGGGCGCCCGCCCAGGAGGTCACCGTGTACGGCGAGGCGAGCAGCACGAGGGCCCCGAAGACCGACCACGGCCAGGTGGCGCCGTCGAGCGACGAGAAGCAGAGCGCCGGCACCCCGAAGGAGAAGAGCAGCACCAGCAGGTCCAGCCACCACAGCGCGGCGGCCGAGAGCAGGGTGAAGCCCAGTTCGCGCCAGGTCACCGGTTCGGTCAGCCGGGTGGCCGCCCAGGCGCGCGGCCCCGGGGCGTCCGGCGCCCGGTGCGGGTCCTCCGCCGGGTCCAGGTCCACCAGCCGCAGCCGCCACCGCTCGACGGCCGCGACCGCCACCGCCGACAGCACCACCCCGACCAGCGGCGCCACCCCGACCAGCACCACCAGCAGCACCGCCCCCGCCACCAGGCCGGCGGCCAGCACCACCAGCGCCGCGGCCCCCACCAGCACCCCGCTGGCCAGGTACGCCAGCGAACGCCACGGCCACGCGGAGCCGAGGAAGCTCAACGGCCGTTGGGCCATCGCCTGCCATGCCGTTCTCGGACGCATGCGAAGAACGATAGTGGGGTGGTCCGTCGGGCGGGGTAGTGCAGGCACTACCTTCCCGGTGGTGCCCGGATCAGTGCCCCCGGTCCGCGGGTCCGCTGGAATCCTCGGCATGACGAACCATCGGGAACCCAGGGCGGAGCGGGGCGCCGCCGAACCGCACGGCGTGGTGGAGCTGCACGACGTCCGCAAGGTGCACGGCAGCGGCGAAGGGGCGGTGACCGCGCTCGACCGGGTCACGCTCGGCTTTCCGCGCGGCACCCTGACCGCGATCATGGGGCCCTCCGGCTCCGGGAAGTCCACGCTGCTCCAGTGCGCCGCCGGACTGGACCGGCCCACCGGCGGCCGGGTGCTGCTGGCCGGCCTCGACCTCGGCGCCCAGAGCGAGCGCCGCCGCACCGAACTGCGGCGCGGGCGGATCGGCTTCGTGTTCCAGGCGTACAACCTGGTCGAGTCGCTGACCGCCGCCCAGAACGTCGAACTGCCCTCGCGCTTCGCGGGCCGCCGGAAGGGCGGGACCGTCGGCCGCGAGGAGGTGGCCGCCGCGCTGCGCGCCGTCGGGCTGGCCGAGCGCGCCGGGCACCGGCCGAGCCGGCTCTCCGGAGGCCAGCAGCAGCGCGTCGCCCTGGCCCGCGCCCTGGTCACCCGCCCCGACGTGCTCTTCGCCGACGAGCCCACCGGCGCCCTGGACACCCGGACCTCCGGCGAAGTCCTGCGCCTGCTGCGGCGGTTGGTGGACGAGCAGGCGCAGACCACGGTCATGGTCACCCACGACCCGGCAGCCGCCGCCGTCGCCGACACCGTGGTCTTCCTCCAGGACGGCCGGATCGCCGACCGGCTGGACCTCGACGGCGACCACGCCCGCGCCGCCGCCGCCGTCGCGGCCCGCATGGCCCGGCTGGAGGCGTGATGCTGATCGTCGCCAACGTCCGTGAGCGCTGGTCGAGCCACCTCGCGTGCTGGCTCGCCGTGCTGGTCGGCGTCGGGCTGATCACCGCCACGCTGACCGTCCACGAGTCCGCCCGGCCCGCCGTCCAGCCCCGCCTCTCCGCCGCCACCGCCCTGGTGCTCCCGCCGCAGGCCACCGGCCGCGGCGGCAGTGCCGAGGACCGCGTCCCGTGGAACGCCGCCGAGGCGGGGGCCCTGACCGACCGGCTGCGCGCGGCGCCCGGCGTGGCGGCCGTCGTGGTGGACCGCGCCTTCTACGCCCAGGCGGTCCGGGACGGCAGGCCGGTCCCCGACGAGGGCGCGGCCGAGGCGGGCCACGGCTGGTCCTCGGCGCGGCTGGCCCCCTACCGGCTGCTCAGCGGCCGGGGGCCGGAGGCCGCCGACGAGGTGGTGGTCGACCGGTCCCTCGGCGTCCCGGCCGGCGCCCGGCTGACCGTCAACCTCACCGCCGGGCGTACCGAGTTCACCGTCGTCGGCACGGTGGACGGCCCCGGGTACTACCTCAGCGACGCCGCCGCCGCGCAGCGCGACCCGGGCGTCCGGACGATCGCCCTGCTCCCCGCCCCCGGCACCCCGCCCGCCCGCCTGGCCGCGGCCGCCCGTACGGCCGTCGGCGACCGGGCGGCCGTGGTCACCGGCGACGGCCGCGCCGCGCTCCAGCCCCGCCACGTCGAGCACCGGCGCTTCCTCGGCACCCAGGTGATCGCCGCGCTGGCCACCCTCGGCCTGTTCACCACCGGCTTCGTGGTCGCCTCGATGCTCGTCCTCGCCACCGGCCTGCGGCGGCGCGAACTCGGCCTGCTGCGCGTCCTCGGCGCCACCCCGGGCCAACTGCGCCGGATGGTGCTCGGCGAGGCCGCGCTGGTCGGCCTGCTCGGCTCGGCGGCGGGCTGCCTCGCCGGGCTCGCGGCCGCCCCGCTGCTGCGGGACGCCCTGCTGCGCCTGGACGTCGCCCCGCCGGGGCTCACCGTGCGGGTGACGGCCTGGCCGCTGCTCACCGCCGCCGCGACCGGCATCGGCGTCAGCGTGCTCGGCGCCTGGGCGGCGAGCCGCCCCGCCGCCCGGGTGGCGCCACTGCAGGCACTGCATGAAAGCCGCACGGGGGAAGGGCAGTTGGGCCGCACCCGGCTGATCGGCGGACTGGCGGTGCTCGGCCTCGGCACCGGTTGCGCGGCGCTCACCGCGACCGCCGCCGCGGACCGCCGGATCAGCCTGGCGATCACCGCCACCATGCTGCTGATCGCGGCGGCCGCCCTGCTCGCCCCGGTCCTGGTCGGCCCGGTGGGCCGGGTGGTGACCGCACCACTGCGACGGCTCGGTACGGCCGGCCCGCTGCTGCTGCGGGCCGGGCTGACGGCGGGCACGTCCCGCGCCGCCGCGGCGGCGGCACCGGTGATCGCGGCGGTCGGCTTCGCCGTGCTGCTCAGCGGCGCGGTGGAGACGATGCGGGCGGCCTACCCGGCCGGCCAGGCGCTGCGGCTCTCCGGCCAGGCGATCGTCACCAACGACGGCACCCCGGGCCTCACCGACGAGGCGGCCGACGCCCACCCGGTCGGCAAGGCCGCCCTGCCGACCCGCGCCTTCGTCCACCGCGCCGACGGGACGACCGTCGTGATCGACGCCCTCGGCTCCCGCGACCCGGCCTGGAGCCGGCCCGGCGAGGCGGTGCTGGGAACGTCCATGGCGCGTTGGCTGGGCGTGACGGCCGGGCAGCGGTACCCGGTCCGCTTCGCCGACGGGGCGACCGTCCCGCTGCGCATCGCCGGGATCCTGCCGGACGACCCGGCCCGCGGCGACTTCGTCCTCGCCCGGAGCCTGGTCCGCGGCCACGACCCGGCCGCGCTGGGCGACGACCTGTTCGTCCCGGCGGAGGCGGATCCGGTGGCGGTCGTCCCGGGCACGGCCGTCCACGACGCCGTCCGCTACGCCCTGGACGACTACGACACCGACGCCCGGCTGACCGACAGCCTGGCCGCCATGCTGATCGCCGTGGCCGTCGGCTACAGCGCGATCGCCACCGCGAACAGCACCGCCCTGTCCGCCCACGGCCGGCGCCGCGACCTCGCCGTGCTGCGCTCGACCGGCGGCACCGTCCGCCAACTGGTCCTGCTGGCCGCGGGCGAGGCGGCCGTGGTGACCGCGATCGGCACCCTGCTGGGACTGCTGGCCACCCTCCCGCCGCTGGCCGGTCTCGCCTCCGGCCTCGCCCAGAGCACCGGAGCCCCGGTCACGCTCCACCTCGACCCGGCGGCGCTGGCCTCCGTGGTCCTCGCCTGCCTGCTGCTGTCGGGCACGACCGCCGGCCTGGTGACCTGGCGGGTGCTGCGCCGGGCCTGAGCAACCGGCCCCGCGGGGCCCCGGCGCCTCAGGGGTTGGCCGGGAGGGCCGGGGCGCGGCGGGGCTGGGGCGGGAGGGTGAGGGTGAGGGCTTCGCGGGAGGCGGGTGGGAGGGCGAGGGCGGAGGCGGTTTCGGCGGGGAAGGGGTGGAGGCCGAGGAGGGCGGTGGTGAGGCGGGTGGTGGCGCGGTGCCAGTCGGGGAGGCGCTGGAGCATGGCGTGGCCGCTGCCGGTGACGGTGTAGCCGCAGACCCGGGCGCCCGCGGCGCGGCTGCGGGCGGCGAAGGCGCGGGTTTCGGCGGGCGGGGTGACGGTGTCGCGGTCGCCGTGCAGCAGGAGGACGTCCCGCCCGGCGAGTTGGTCGCACGGGTCCTCGGGCGGGCACCACGGTGCGAGGGCGACCAGGCCGGTGACGGAGGGGTGTCCGCCGGCCTGGAGGGCGGCGCGCCCGCCCATCGAGTGGCCGACCAGGACGGTCGGCACCGGCCCGAGCAGCGCGGTGAGTTCGTCGAGCGCGGCGGTCGCGTCCCGTGCGGCGTCGGCCCGTTCGCCGTTCCAGCCGCGGTGGCGGTAGCGGACGGTGCCGATGGCGACCCCGTCCCGCGCGGTCGCCCTGGTGAGCGCGCGCAGGAAGCCGTGCATCCGCAGCAGCGGGAGGTTGAGGCGCCCGGGCCGGGCGACGTTGTGCTCCTCGCCGCCGTGCAGGACCAGGACGGCGGCCCGGGCCGCTTCCGGTCGGACCCGCCAGTGCAGCGCCCGGTGGTCCACCGCGTGCTCCGCCGCCGTACCGCCCACTTGCCGCACCGTCCCGTCCGTCCCGCCCCGTGGCCCGTCCCCCCGGACCGCCACTGTACGCGTGCGGACGGCCGGAGCATTCACCCGAGGGGACCATCCCGGGCACCGGGCGCGCGCGGCCGGGGCGGGCGCCTGCTATCCACGAAGGGTGGGGGGCCGAAGCGCCCGCTCGTGGCGCCGTGTCACCGAGTGGAGGACTCCGTGGCTCAGCAGCTCGCACTGTCCGTCGATTTCGGGTCGGGCTTCACCGAGGCCTGGTCGAAGATCGCCAAGGTCATTCCGCAGTTCATCGCCTTCCTGGCGATCCTGGTCGTCGGCTGGTTCGTGGCCAAGGCGATCGCCAAGATCCTCGACCGGGTGCTGCGCAGGGTCGGCTCGGAACGGGTCGCGGAGCGGTCCGGAGTGGCCGCCCACCTGCAGGGTTCCAAGTACGACATGACCGGCATCATCTGCAAGGTCGTGTACTACATCGTCCTGCTGATGGCCCTGCAGCTGGCGTTCGGCGTCTTCGGCTCGAACCCGATCAGCACGATGATCCACAGCATCGTCGCCTGGCTGCCGCGCGGCATCGTCGCCGTGGTGATCGTGGTGGTCGCGATGGCCATCGCCAACGCGGTGCGCGACATCGTGGGCAGCACGCTCTCCGGCGCCTCGTACGGCCGGACGGTCTCCACCCTGGTCTGGGCGTTCATCGTCGGCCTCGGCGTGATCGCCGCGCTGGGCCAGGCCGGGATCGCCACCTCGATCACCGGGCCGGTCCTGATCGCCGCGCTCGCCACCATCGCCGGTGTGCTGGTGGTCGGTGTCGGCGGCGGCCTGATCATCCCGATGCGCCAGCGCTGGGAGCGGTGGCTGGACGGCGCCGAGCGGGAGACCGCCCGGCTGCGCGGCACCGCCTACCAGGCCGGCCGCTCCGACGCGCTGTCCAACCAGCCGGTCCGGCCGACCACCCAGACCGGTCCGGGCACCCCGCCCGCGCCGGGCATCGAGGGCGACCAGAACCGGTAGCCCGCCGCACCGGGCGGTCCGGGAGGGCCTGCCGGGGCTCAGACCCCCAGCAGGCCCTGCTCGCGGACCAGCCAGCAGATCGCGGTGAGCCGGATCACGGCGTAGTCGTGGCCGACCGGCTCCCGCCAGCCGATCTCGGCGAGCGCGTCCAGGAAACCCAGCGCGTAGTCCGACAACTCCTCACGGTCCAGGGGCCGGGGCGCGAGCTCCGGCCCCTGCGCGTACAGCAGCTCCCGCAGCATCGCCGCGTGCTGGTCGACCGCCGCGACGAAACCGGGCTCGAAGGCGAACTCGGCCAGCCGGGGCGTGAAGGCCGTCACGATGCCGGGCAGCGGACAGCCGGCCGGCTCGTCGGGGGAGCGCCGGAAGGACTCGTCGGGGGTCGCGAACATCCGTCCACGGTAGGCGACCCTCCGAGCGGGAACGGGCGCCCGTGACGGTTCCGTACTGAGACCTTGGCCACCCCTGCCGCCCCACCCGGCCGGATCGGAAACGGTCCGTGGCGCGGCGGACGCGCTGTGCCGATCACCGGTCGGTCCGTACCAGAATGGCCGGCATGGATCTCCGCGTCTTCACCGAACCCCAGCAGGGTGCGAGTTACGACACCCTCCTCAAGGTCGCCCGCACCGCCGAGGAGCTCGGGGCCTTCAGCGCCTTCTTCCGCTCCGACCACTACCTGAAGATGGGCGACGTCGACGGCCTGCCCGGGCCCACCGACGCCTGGATCACCCTGGCCGGCCTCGCCCGCGACACCAGCACCATCCGCCTGGGCACCCTGATGACCGCCGCCACCTTCCGGCTGCCGGGCGTCACCGCGATCCAGGTCGCCCAGGTCGACGCGATGAGCGGCGGCCGGGTCGAGTTCGGCCTCGGCGCCGGCTGGTACGAGGCCGAGCACACCGCGTACGGCATCCCCTTCCCGAAGGAGAAGTTCGGGCGGCTGGAGGAGCAGCTGGCGATCATCACCGGGCTGTGGAACACCAAGCTCGGCGACACCTTCGACTTCGCCGGCGAGTACTACACGCTGACCGACTCGCCGGCCCTGCCCAAGCCCGCCCAGGAGCACGTCCCGGTGCTGGTCGGCGGCCTCGGCCCCAAGCGCACCCCGGCCCTGGCCGCCCGCTTCGCCGACGAGTTCAACCTGCCGTTCGCCTCGGTGGACGACACCGCCGCCCAGTTCGGCCGGGTCCGCGCCGCCGTCGAGGCGGCCGGGCGCTCCGCCGACGACCTGGTCTACTCCAACGCCATGGTGGCCTGCGTCGGCCGCGACGACGCCGAGGTCGCCCGTCGGGCCGCCGCGATCGGCCGCGAGGTCGACGAGCTGAAGGAGAACGGCCTGGCCGGCACCCCGGACGAGGTGGTCGAGAAGATCGGCCGGTACGCGGCGGTCGGCAGCGAGCGGTTCTACCTCCAGATCCTCGACCTGGACGACCTCGACCACCTGGAGCTGATCGCCTCCCGGATCGCCCCGCAGCTGGGCTGACACCCGCCGCCGGGCCTCGGCGCCGCCACGCTCCGGGCCCGGCCGCGGTCGTCCGTACCCGCTCCGACCTCCGCCCTTTACTCGTTCTTGGGAATGAGCGATGCTCCTCGAAGGGGAACGGCGGGGGGAGACCGGGTGAGTGGGACGCGAACGGTGCGGACGGCGG
>NZ_JBHUAL010000269.1:0-10853 GCF_042789775.1 Kitasatospora sp. NPDC056800
CTTCCGGGAAGGAAGCGGCGGGCCGCCGGTGGAGCCGTGCGGGGCGGGCTCAGATGAGGCCCAGCTCCTGGACCGCGTCGCGCTCCTCGGTCAGCTCCTTGACCGAGGCGTCGATGCGGGCGCGCGAGAAGTCGGAGATCTCCAGGCCCTGGACGATCTCGAACCTGCCGTCCTTGGTGGTGACCGGGAAGGAGGAGATCAGGCCCTCCGGAACGCCGTAGGAGCCGTCGGAGACGACACCCATGGAGGTCCAGTCGCCCTCGGCGGTGCCGTTGACCCAGGTGTGCACGTGGTCGATGGCGGCGTTGGCGGCCGAGGCGGCCGAGGAGGCGCCACGGGCCTCGATGATGGCGGCGCCGCGCTTGGCGACGGTCGGGATGAAGTCGTTCTCCAGCCAGGCCAGGTCGCTGCCGACGGCCTCGAAGGCCGGCTTGCCGGCGATCTCGGCCTGGAAGACGTCCGGGTACTGGGTCGCGGAGTGGTTGCCCCAGATGGTGACGCGCTTGATGTCCGAGACCAGGGCGCCGGTCTTGGCGGACAGCTGGCCGACGGCGCGGTTGTGGTCCAGGCGGGTCATCGCGGTGAAGCGCTCGGCCGGGACGTCCGGGGCGTTGCGCTGGGCGATCAGGGCGTTGGTGTTGGCCGGGTTGCCGACGACCAGGACCTTGATGTCGTCCGCGGCGTGGTCGTTGATGGCCTTGCCCTGCGGGCCGAAGATGCCGCCGTTGGCCTGCAGCAGGTCGCCGCGCTCCATGCCCGCGGTGCGCGGACGGGCGCCGACCAGCAGCGCGACGTTGGCGCCGTCGAAGGCCTCGTTCGGGTTGTCCGTGATGGTGATGTCGCGCAGCAGCGGGAAGGCGCAGTCGACGAGCTCCATGGCGGTGCCCTCGGCGGCCTTGAGGCCCTGCGGGATCTCCAGGAGGCGCAGGTTCACCGGCACGTCGGCGCCGAGCAGGTGGCCCGAGGCGATGCGGAAGAGCAGCGCGTAGCCGATCTGGCCGGCCGCGCCGGTGATGGTGACGTTGACGGGGGTGCGGGTCATTTCTACCTTCTCCAGCAAATCGCCAGGCGCCCCAGGCACACCGGCACTGGAGCCAGGATGATCTCTCTCGACGTCGAGAGACCGGCGTCAGGTTATCGCAAAGGGAAGCGTACGCCTGGTGTCCCGGCGTGGCTGATGCGTCACAGAAGAAAGGCGGCCCCCGCCCGGGCCCTGGATTTCCATGGCGTCGGGCGGGGGCCGTCACGGGCCGCGGATCAGTGCCGGGGCCGGCCCATCAGCTGGCCGATGTTGTCGAGCAACGGGATCTGCACCCACGGGTTCGGCTGCGCCACCAGGGTCAGCAGCACGATCGAGAGGCCCAGGAAGCTCAGCACGATCACGTCGGTGAAGCGGCTGCGCACCGCCAGCATCCCGACCTCGGGCAGCACCAGCCGCAGCACCGCGCCGAGCAGCACGCCGCCGCCGAGGATCAGCAGCCCGTACTTGAAACCGTCCTTGAAGTCGGCGAACCAGGTGACCGCGAGGCCGGCGCCGACGACCAGCAGGACGAGCGTGATCGGCCACTGCCGGACCGGCAGGGCGTGATCGCGTCCGAGGGCCGCGGCCGAGCCCTCGGGCGGCAGGGTGCCGGTGGTCTTGACCGGCCTGCGGCGGGACCGGGCCGATCGCGGTTCAGTCATGCTCGCCGTCCCTGGGGTGTCAGATGCCGGCGCGGCGCTCGGCCGCCTCGACGATGTTGTTGAGCAGCATCGCGCGGGTCATCGGGCCCACGCCGCCGGGGTTCGGGGAGATCCAGCCGGCCACCTCGGCCACCCCCGGGTGCACGTCGCCGACGATCTTGCCCTCGCTGCGGCTGACGCCCACGTCCAGCACCGCCGCGCCCGGCTTGACGTCCTCCGGCTTGACCAGGTGCGGCACGCCGGCGGCGGCCACGATGATGTCGGCCTTGCGCAGGTGGGCGCCGAGGTCCCGGGTGCCGGTGTGGCACAGGGTGACGGTGGCGTTCTCGCTGCGGCGGGTCAGCAGCAGGCCGATCGAACGGCCGACGGTGATGCCGCGGCCGACCACGACCACCTCGGCGCCGTTGATCTCGACGTCGTGGCGGCGCAGCAGCTCGACGATGCCGAGCGGGGTGCACGGCAGCGGGCCGTCGATGCCCAGGGCGAGCCGGCCGAGCGAGGTCGGGTGCAGGCCGTCGGCGTCCTTGTCCGGGTCCATCAGCTCCAGGACCGGGTTCTGGTCCAGGCCCTTGGGCAGCGGCAGCTGGACGATGTAGCCGGTGCAGGTCGGGTCGGCGTTGAGCTCGCGGACGACGTTCTCCACGTCCTCCTGGGTGGCGGTGGCGGGCAGCTCGCGCTGGATCGAGGCGATGCCGACCTCGGCGCAGTCCTTGTGCTTCCCGTTCACGTACCAGCGGCTGCCCGGGTCGTCGCCGACCAGGACGGTGCCGAGGCCGGGCGTGACGCCCTTCGCCTTGAGGGCCGCCACGCGGGCGGCGAGTTCGGACTTGATCGCGGCGGCGGTGGCCTTGCCATCGAGAATCTGGGCAGTCATGACCCCATTCTCCCGGATCGCCGGGGGTCTCCGTACCGAGGGCGTCCGACCGCTCGGGCCGCGGTTCCGGGGGTGGCCGGGCCGGGGAACGGGCGCCCGGCCGGGCGGGGGAACAGCCGGGGGAACCGGCGGGTGAACGGACGGGTACGAAGGTCCACCGCACATTGCGGTTGCGCCACAGTCTCGGCGCGGCACGCGGAACCGGCTGGACAGGGCGCCGTCGTCCGGATGACGATAAGCGCATTCCCGCCGCGAACCGGCCCGGTGACGGGCCGACGGACCCGCGGTGGGGCGTACCCGGGGGAAAGAGCCAGTGAGCCGACCAGAGCAGAGCCAGCAGTCCGACCGCGGGGGCACCGTCCCGCCCGCACCGCACCCGTCGGCTGCCTCGCGCCCCTGACGCTCACCACGCTGCCGAGCCGCGGCGCCCGTCACCGCCGCCGGGCTGTCACCCCGCTCGGCTAACGTCCCCTTCGGCCGGTGACCCTTGTCACCGGCCGGCACCGGGCCGTCAGCGTCCCGTCCCCGCGTCCCCGTAACTGCCCGGAGGCATCCATGAGTTACCCGCCCGACCCGAACAACCCGTACGGCCAGCCGCAGGCCGCCCCGGGCTACGGCTACCCGCAGCAGGCCCCGCCGCCGCAGGCCGCCCCGGGCTACGGCTACCCGCAGGCCGCCCCGGCCTACGGCTACGCGCCGATGGCCCCGCCGTCCATGCCGGGCCTGGTGACCACCGCCCGCGTGCTGCTGTTCATAGTCGGCGGCGTGCAGACGCTGCTCGCGATCCTCTACATGGTCATCGGGGCGGTCGCCAAGGACGCCACCAACGCCACCCGGGCCGCGAGCGAGGACAACCCGTTCACCGCGCTGGGCGACGCCGCCGCCGGCGTCCTGATCGTCGTCGCCGTGCTGTTCGGCCTGTTCGCCGCGCTCTCCATCACGCTCGGCGCGAAGTTCGGCAAGGGCGGCAACGCCGTCCGGGTCACCACCATCGTGTACGGCTCGCTCGGCGCCCTGATCGGCCTGCTGATCCTGCTGGGCGCCATCACCGGCGGCACCGCGGTCGGCCTGGTCATGGCCCTGCTCTGGCTGGCGATCAGCATCATCTGGATCACCGCCATGTGCGTCCAGGACGGCGTCAACTGGTTCAACCGGCCGCGGTACTGACCGGCCCGCAGGACCACGCCGGAGCGGCCCGGCTCCCTCCTCGGAGGGGGCCGGGCCGCTCTGTCGTTCCGTCACGCCGTCACGCCGGCGGCGGGATCAGTGGAAGAAGTGCCGCGCGCCGGTGAAGTACATGGTCACGCCGGCCTCGGCGGCCGCCGCGACGACCTCCTCGTCACGGATCGAGCCGCCGGGCTGGACGATCGCCTTGACGCCAGCCGCGATCAGGATCGCCGGACCGTCCGCGAACGGGAAGAAGGCGTCCGAGGCCGCGTAGGCGCCCTTGGCGCGCTCGCCGGCCCGCTCGACCGCGAGCTTGCAGGAGTCCACCCGGTTGACCTGGCCCATGCCGACGCCGACCGAGGCGCCGTCCTTGGCCAGCAGGATCGCGTTGGACTTGACGGCCCGGCAGGCCCGCCAGGCGAAGGCCAGCTCGGCCAGCTCGGCCGCGGTCAGCGCCTCGCCGGTGGCGAGGGTCCAGTTCGCCGGGTCGTCGCCCTCGGCGTGCACCCGGTCGGCGTCCTGGAGCAGCACGCCGCCGGAGACCGGGCGCACCTCCTGGCGGTTGGCCGGGGCCTCGGGGGCGAGCAGCACCCGCAGGTTCTTCTTGCGGGTGAGCACCTCCAGGGCGCCCTCCTCGTAGCCGGGGGCCACGACGACCTCGGTGAAGATCGGGGCGATCTGCTCGGCCAGCGCCACGGTGACCGGGCGGTTGACGGCGATCACGCCGCCGTACGCGGAGACCGGGTCGCACTCGTGGGCCTTGCGGTGCGCCTCGGCGACGTCGGCGCCGGTCGCGATGCCGCACGGGTTGGCGTGCTTGATGATCGCGACGGCCGGCTCGGCGTGGTCGTAGGCGGCGCGGCGGGCGGCGTCGGTGTCGACGTAGTTGTTGTACGACATCTCCTTGCCGTGCAGCTGCTGCGCGCCGGCCAGGCCGCCGGTGCCGTCGCTGTACAGCGCGGCGCCCTGGTGCGGGTTCTCGCCGTAGCGCAGCACGTTCTGGCGCTCCCAGGTGGCGCCGAGGAACTCGGGGAAGCGCTCGTCGCTGGGCGCGTAGCCGGCCTCGAACCAGGAGGCGACGGCCACGTCGTAGGCGGCGGTGTGGGCGAACGCGGCACCGGCCAGGCGCTTGCGGGTGGCCAGGTCGAAGCCGCCCTCCTGGGCGGCCTTCAGCACGTCGCCGTAGCGGGCCGGGTCGACCACCACGGCCACCGAGGGGTGGTTCTTGGCGGCGGCGCGCACCATGCTCGGGCCGCCGATGTCGATCTGCTCGACGCACTCGTCCGGGGTGGCGCCGGAGGCGACGGTGGCCTTGAACGGGTAGAGGTTCACCACGACCAGGTCGAAGGGCTCGACGCCGAGCTCGGCCAGCTGGGCGCGGTGCGACTCCAGCCGCAGGTCGGCCAGCACGCCGGCGTGCACGCGGGGGTGCAGCGTCTTCACGCGCCCGTCCAGGCACTCCGGGAAGCCGGTCAGCTCGGAGACCTCGGTCACCGGGACGCCGGCGGCGGCGATCCGGCCGGCGGTGGAGCCGGTGGAGACGATGGCGACCCCGGCGGCGTGCAGGCCCTGGGCCAGCTCCTCCAGACCGGTCTTGTCGTACACGCTGATCAGCGCGCGACGGATCGGACGAACGTTCTCCGAAACGGGCGTGGTGGAGCTGGCACTCATGCCGGAATCCATACCTTTCGGTCCTCGATGCGGTGACCCTCGCGGGCCAGCCGGCCCACGATGTCGACGAGCAGCTTGCGCTCGACAGTCTTGATGCGCTCGTGCAGCGCTTCGCCGCCATCGGCGTGGTCGGCGTCGACGACCTCGACGACGCCCTGCGCGATGATCGGCCCGGTGTCCACGCCGGAGTCGACCAGGTGGACGGTGCAGCCGGTGACCTTCACCCCGTACGCGAGCGCGTCGGTGACGCCGTGGGCGCCGGGGAAGGCGGGCAGCAGTGCGGGGTGGGTGTTGACGATCCGCCCGGTGAAGGCGGCGATGAACTCGGGGCCGAGGATCTTCATGAAACCGGCCGTGACCACCAGGTCCGGCTGGTACTCGGCGACGGAGGCGGTCAGCGCGCGGTCCCAGGCGGCCCGGTCCGGGTGGTCCTTCACCCGGTGGACGAAGGTCGGCAGGCCCGCCTTCTCCGCCCGCTCCAGACCGGCGATCCCGTCCCGGTCCGCACCGACGGCGAGGATCTCGGCGCCGTACGCCGGATCGGCGGCGGCCTCGATCAGCGCCTGCAGGTTGGTGCCGGAGCCGGAGACCAGCACGACCAGGCGGGCCGGTCCGGGCGTACGGGGCGGGAAGTGCTGGGCGGGGGCGGCGGCCACTGCGCGTTTCTCCGTAGGTCGGGCGCCGTCCGCTGGTACGTCCACCGGCGGTGGGGCCACTACGAACGGCAGGTCGAGCGAGGGGGAACTCCGGGGAAACCCGCCGCGACGCGGGCCCGGGGGAACCTCTGTGGGCTGCTGACCGTCACCACGATAACGGCTGGTCGGACGGCCTCCGCACCCTCCCGGCGGCGCTACGCGCGTAGTTGAGACGGGAATCTCCTCCGGCCCGCCGCACCGGAGTTGCCCCGGCCCGCACCGGCCCACCGACGGGCAGCGGGCGGCCCGACGGACGGCCGCGGGACCATCCCGCCGGACGGCCGCCGGATCGGCCTGCGGGATCATTGGGGCGCGGAAGACCGCTCCGACCCGAGAACCTCCGAACGAGCCCCGACCGAGAAGGAATGGCTGAACCCATGAGCAGCGGCGACGACACCGGCGAGCGCAACCCCTTCGCGCCGCCGCCGGCGGATACCCCGGACCAGCCGTGGCAGCCGCGCAGCCCCTGGGCCGGCGGGGGCCAGGACGGCCCCGGCGGCGAGGACGGCGGGCGCCCGCAGCTTCCGCCGCCGTGGGGCCCCGGCGGCGACGGCCGCCCCGGCCAGCGGCCGCCGGCCCCGCAGCCGCCCCGGCTCGACCCCGCGGACCCGGCCCACCGCAAGGCCCGCAACGCCGCGCTGGCCGGACCGTTCGCGCTGGTCTGCCTGTTCACGGGGTTCCACTGGATCGCCCTGCTGGCCGGGGCGCTCGGCATCGTCTGGGGCGTCGGCGCGCTGCGGGCCCGGCGGCCCGCCCCGGCCGCCGGCGCGCTCGCCGGGCCGGGCGGCCCGTACCCCGTCGCCCCCGCGTCGAACCCGCTCACCCCGGCCGCGCTCGCCGGGATCCTGACCGGCGCGATGACCATCGTGGTCGCCACCTCGGTGATCGGCCTCGGGTACCACTACCGCGAGTACGTCACCTGCGTCCAGGACTCGCTGACCTCCGTCGGCGCCCAGAACTGCGACCGGTACGCGCCGCAGTGGTACGTGGACTTCACCGGGAACGCCGAGTAGCCGGGCCTCCGGGACCGGTCGGGTCTCCCGGGCGGCTCATTCGGTCCGGTCCGCGCGGACGGCCTGATCCGTGCGGGCGGTCTGATCCTCAGGGCCGGCCGGGTCCCGGTCCTCGGGGCCCGGTTCGTCGGCGGTCCCGACGCCCGGTCCGGAGAGCCGCAGCACCAGGGCGTACGTACCGGCGCGCAGTTCCAGTGCGCCCCGGCGGGCCTGCCGCACGAGCCGGGCGTACACGCCCCCGCCGTCCGCCGGGCCCAGCGTGCGGTACCGGACCAGCAGCGCCCCCGGGACGGCGACCAGCGCGATCCAGCCCGCCGCCGCCGGGCCCGTCCACGGCACCGGCCCCACCCAGGCCAGCCGCTCCCCCGCCAGCGCCCCGCCGGAGAGCCAGCCCAGCACCGCTGCCCCGGCCCCGACCGACAGCGCCGCCGCCAGCGCGGCCACCGCCGTCGCGGCCGGCGGCCACGGCTCGGGCTGCTCCCCCGACCCGGCGCCCGGCAGCCGCCGGCCCGCCGCCGCCCGCCCCAGCAGCACCGCCGGTACCACCCCGGCCAGCAGCGGCAGCACCGACACCGCGAGCCGCCAGCCACCCGGCCCGTCCGCCGGCAGCAGGGCGAACAGCGGGACCTCCGGCACCGGGCCCAGCGCCGTACCGACCGGCGACACCACCGTCCCCGCGCCCACCGCGAAGCCCGGACCCAGCGCGTACGCCGCGCCCCACAGCACCGCGTTCGGCAGCAGCACCAGTGCGAGCAGCAGCAGCCCCACCACCGCGACGGGCCCGCTCCCCAGCAGCGCCATCCCGCGCCCGCCGCCGGCCACCGCGTCCAGCACCGCCGAGCACACCACCAGCAGGCCGCCCGCCGCGACCAGCCCGGCCCCGGCCGCCAGCGCCGCGGCCCGGACCACCGGCGCGCCGTCGACCGGGCGGTACGGGGGCGGGAGGAGGTCCAGCGGGGAGTCGGCCGGCACGTCGAGGACGGTCACCGAACGGGCCCCGGCGGCCGTCGCCAGGCCCGCGACCGACACCACCACCAGGACGTCCAGCAGCACCCGGCTGCGGAACAGCCCGTCGCCCGCGCAGTGCAGCGCCACCCCCACGGCCACCGCGCAGTACCCCGCCCACACCGCCGCCGGGCCGCCCCAGCGCGGGCGCGGCCCGCGCCGCGCCGCCACCCCGGCGGCCGCCCGGTGGAGCCGGACCACGGCCAGGACGCCGAGCAGCAGCGGAGTGACGGTCAGCGGGGCGTCCGTCGGCCCGCGCAGCAGCGGCGCCCCGTGCCCGAGCAGCCAGAGCACCCCCGCCAACCGGGTGACAGCGGCCGCGCCGTCGTCCGCGTACGGCGTCGCGACCCAGAGCCCGAGCACCGGCAGCCCGACCGCCGCCAGGCCGACCAGCGCCGTCCGCACTCCCGCCAACAGGTCGGCCAGCGCGGGGCGTCCGCCCAACACGCCGGGCGGTTCCAGGATCGGACGACCCATCAGCTGCGTCATGGGCCACATGGTGCCAAGGCGACTCGCCATGCTCCGTGAAGCGCCAAACCGCCGCCGTGTCCCAGATTATTGGCTTATGCGCATTTTCAGACCCTGCCCCCAAGCCGCCGGCGCCCCGGCCCGGAGCGTCTGATGACCACGCCACCCACCGCCGACTCCCCCACCCCGGAGCGCCACCGCAAGCCCGACCATGCCGGGACCGACGCGGGCCGCCTGCTGCGGAAGCTGACCCCCCGTGAGGCCCAGACCCTGGCCCACCTCGCGGCCGGCCACGACCTCCCCCGCACCGCCGCCGCCCTCGGGGTCACCCCGAACACCGCTCGCAGCTACCTCCAGCGCGCCCTGCGCAAGCTCGGCACCCGCACCGAGGCGGAGGCCTTCGCCCTGCTGGCGGGCGCGCTGCCGCACCCCCCGGACCCCGGCCCGGCCGGGCGCCCCGCGAACCCCGCCGGCCTCGACCCGGCCGCCACCGGCCCCGGAGCGGGGGCAGCGGCGGGGGCAGGCGGGGAGGCGACCGGGAAGCGGCGCCGCACCCGGAGCGGGAAGCCCGCCCCGGCACCCTCCGGCGGCACCCCGCGGGCCGCCGCCGACGAGCGCGCGCGGACGGCCCGGCCGACGCGGGGCGTGGACGGCGGCGCGAGCCCCGGGGCTCCGGCCGAGGATCCGCGCCAGACCTCCACAAGGGGCGCCACCCCCGGGCGCGCGCAGGGGGCGTGCACGCCCGCGCTCCCGACCGGAGGCGCCGCCACGGACCACGGGCCGACGGCCGCTGCCGACCCCGGCCCACCCGGCGGCGGAAGCGAGTCGGCGCCCCCTGCCGACCCCGGTCGGCACGCTGACGCCCCCGGCACCGGACAGGGCCGGACGGAGAACTCCCCGTCCGCAGGCCCCGGCCACGCGCCGACGGCCGCCACGGACGCGGACGGCCGCGGCGGCGCTCCGTACCGGGCCCCGGCCGCGCAGGATGCCGACGGAGCGCGGCCGGCACCCGCCCCCGTGGAGCGCGCGTCCGCCGACCCCGGTCAGGCATCGAAGGAGCACGCCACCCCCACCGGGCGCGGCCCCGTCAGCCCCGGCCGGGCGGCGCTGGCCGCCGCCGCGCCCTCGAGCGCGGAGGACGACCTCGACGCGGAGACCCCGGAAGTCACCTTCGAGGAGCTCTACGAGACTGTCCACACCCGGCTGGTGCAGCAGGTGTTCCTGCTGACCGCCTGCCGGCACCGGGCGGTGCACTGCGTACGGCAGGCGTTCGGGGAGGCGCGCCGGAGCTGGGGCGCGGTCACCGCTTCGGGGAACCCGGAGGGGTGGGTGCGGGTGCGCGCCTGCGAGCTGGCGCTGTCCCCGTGGCACCGGGGCGGGCCCCGGCGGTCGCACGCGTGGGGGCTGCCGCACCGGCGGATCAGGGTGCGGCCGGCCGACGAGTCGCAGGCGGTGCTGCCGGACCACGACCGGCTGACCGACCGGGACCGGGCGCTGCTGAAGGCGCTGAAGCGGCTGTCCCGCCCCCAGCGCCGGGCGCTGGTGCTGCACGACGGCCTGGGGTTCCCGGCGGCGGCGGTCGCGGTGGAGGTGGAGTCCACCCAGGCGGCGGCCGAGGGGCGGGTGTGGGCGGCGCGGGCGGCGCTGGCGCAGTGGGTGCCGGAGCTGGTCGGGCCGGATCCGGCGGAGCCGGGCTTCGCGGACGGGCTGAGCGGGCTGCTGCACCGGGCGGCGGTGCGCGGCTGCCCGGAGCCGCACCGTGCGCCGGTGGCGGTGCTGCGGGCCCGGCACCGGCTCTGGACGGCGAGCCGGACGGGCGCGGCGGCGCTGCTGACGCTCGCGGTGGGCGGGGCGGTGCTGGCGACCCTGGCAGGGGTGCGCCCGGCGGGGCTGTTCCGGCCGTCCGCCCCACCGACGCCCGCGGCCTGTCTGCCCGCCGCTCCGCCCGCCCCCGGGGCGGAGGCGGCGGACTCGGCGGACGCGGCGAACGCGGCGGGGCCGGGTGTGCCGCTGCTGCCCGGCGGGGCACCGAACGGCATCACCAGCATCTGGTGCAGCCCGGCGCCCGGTCTGGAGGCCGTCCTGGTGGATCCGCGGCCGCAGGCGGCCGCGCGCTGGGAGCTGCCGGCGGCGGCCCGGGGCGCCGCTCCCCCGCCGCAGGGCCCGGTGGCCTGTCCGCTGTGGTCGCCGCTGCCCTGCACCACGGGGCCGAGGGAGCGCTGAGCGACCGGGGGCGCGCCGGAAACGGCGAGCGCCCCCGCCCTCACCGGGCGGGGG
>NZ_JBHUAL010000270.1:0-10816 GCF_042789775.1 Kitasatospora sp. NPDC056800
GCACACGCCGCGGGCCCGGCCCTCCTTCTGTCAGCCGGTCAGCCGGTCCGGTGGTCAGACCAGGGTCGCGAGCACCGACGGGTCGTACGGGACCGCCCCGGCCAGCCCGCCGCCGAGCGCCCGCTCCGCCCAGTCGGGGTTGGCCAGCAGCGGCCGGCCGACCGCGACCAGGTCGAACTCGTCGCGTTCCAGCCGATCGACCAGCTCCTCGATGCCGGTGAGCCCGGCCGGCCGGGTGAAGCCGTCGGTGAACACGCCCTCGCCGTACTGGCGGTCCAGGCCGACCGAACCGACCGTCACGGCGGCCTTGCCGGTGAGCTTGCGCGCCCAGCCCGCCAGGTTCAGGTCGCTGCCCTCGAACTCGGGCAGCCAGTAGCGGCGGGTGGACGCGTGGAAGGCGTCGACCCCCGCCTCGGCCAGCGGGGTCAGCAGCTGCTCAAGCTCCTCCGGGCTCTCCGCGATCCGGGCGTCGTAGCGGCCGACCTTCCACTGGGAGAGCCGGAAGAGGACCGGGAACCCGGGGCTCACCGCCGCCCGGACGGCCTGCACCACCTCGGCCGCGAACCGGGCCCGGGAGGCCGGGTCGCCGCCGTAGCGGTCGGTGCGGCGGTTGGTGCCGTGCCACAGGAAGTCGTCGATCAGGTAGCCGTGCGCGCCGTGCAGTTCGACCCCGTCGAACCCGAGCCGCTCGGCGTCCGCGGCGCCGCGCGCGAAGGCGGCCACGGCGTCGTCGATGTCCTGCTGGCTCATGGCCCGCCCGGCCGGGCCGCCGTCCAGGCCGATCCCCGAGGGCCCCTCGGCGGGCGGTTCGGTGCCCGGGCGCTGCACCCCGGTGTGCCACAGCTGCGGGACGATCCGGCCGCCGGCCGCGTGCACCAGCGACACCACCCGGGACCAGCCCGCCAGCGCCTCCTCGCCGTGGAAGTGGGGGACCCCGTCGTAGGCCGCGGCGGCGGGGCGGCCGATGTAGGTGCCCTCCGTGACGATCAGCCCCACCCGGTGGGCCGCACGGCGGGCGTAGTACTCCGCGACGTCCGGGCCCGGCACCCCTCCGGGGGACTTCATCCTGGTCATCGGCGCCATCACGATCCGGTTCGGGACCGTCAGGTCGCCCACGGTGAACGGCTCTCCCAAGCCCGCCATTGTTCCTCCCGAGTTCGTCTGAATTCCGGGCCGGACGCCCCGGGCGATATCCCGCCGCGCCGCGGCGGTGTTTCCGTCCGTCTCATACCGGAGGTCCGTGCGTCGGCAATTCGACGATTATCGGGGCTATCGTTCCCGGCGTCCAGCGGCATCGGCCTGCCCGGCGGCCGACCGCCTTTCTGCACCGCGCCAGGCGATGCACTGCATCGACACAATCTTCTTGACCTTGCCGAAGCGGGTCGCGGATAGTGGTCCGCGGTGGTTCCGCGCCGCCCTTCCGCACCGGCACCGGGCCGTACCCGCCCGTACGCCGAAAAGCGTCTCTTCTGCCGAAAGGCGTCGCGGACAGGTTTTCCGACCAGGGAGAGGCGGCGGAACCGGAATGGAACGGGAATTGGCGGGAAAGCGGGCGGTGGTGACCGGCGGAAGCCGCGGCATCGGCGCCGGCATCGCACGGAAGCTGCTGGAGAGCGGCGCCACCGTCGTCACCACCGCGCGCAAACCGACCGGGGACACCCCGGCCGAATCCGCCTTCGTACCGTCCGACCTCAGCACCGCGGCCGGTGTCCGGGAATTCGCCGACACCGCGCTGGAAATCCTCGGCGGCGTGGACATCGTGGTCAACAACGCCGGCGGCTGCCGGACCTTCCAGAGCGCGCTGGACATCGAGAAGGACTGGCAGTACACCGTCGACATCAATTTCCTCTCCGCCGTCCGGCTCAATTCCGCACTCGTCCCCGCGATGCGTTCGGGAGGCGGCGGCGTCATCGTCCACATGTCCTCGATCGCCACCGTCTCCTCCTATCCGGTGATCCTGCACTACGCCGCCGCGAAAGCCGCCCTGGAGGTCTACCACAAAGGGCTGGCGACCGAACTGGCGCCGGACGGCATCCGGGTCGTCGCGCTTTCCCCCGGGAACGTCATGACGCCGGGCGCGGACGAGGCCCGGGACGGGATCGCCGACTACCTCGGGCTCGGGACGGACACGGCGGACTGGGCCGAGGGGATCCCGCTCGGCCGGATCGGGCGCACCGAGGACATCGCCGAGGCGGTCGGGTTCCTGGTGTCCCCGCGCGCCTCCTGGATCACCGGCAGCAACCTCGTCATCGACGGCGGGCGGATCGCGGCACTGTGACCGCCCCCGGGACCGGAAGGACTGACAACATGACCGCGACGGACGACGGGCCCCGCGCCTATCCGTTCGGCCCGACGCACCGGCTCGACATCGACCCGGAGCTGGCCGCGGTCTGCGGCGAGCAGCCCGTGCTGAGGGTCCGTCTGCCGTTCGGCGGGGACGCCTGGCTGGTCAGCCGCTACGCCGACGTCCGCGCCGTGCTGGCCGACCCCCGGTTCAGCCGCGCCGAGGCGGTCGGCGACCACGTGCCCCGCACGGTCTCGGCCGGCCTCCCCCGCACCTCGATGCTGAGCATGGACCCGCCCGAGCACACCCGGCTCCGGCGCCGGGTGGCCAACCCGTTCACCCTCCGCCGGGTCGAGGCGCTGCGGCCGCGCGCCCAGGAGATCGTGGACGAGCTGCTGGACGCGATGATCGCGTCGGGCTCGCCGGCCGACCTGACCAAGGCCCTGACCTGGCCGCTACCGGTCACCATGATCTGCGAACTGCTCGGGGTACCGCTCGCCGACCGCGACCGGTTCAACTCCTGGGTCGACGGCCTGCTGACGCTCTCCGACCCCGAGCTGTCCGCCCGCGACCGCGGGCACCTGAACGACTACCTGGCGGGCCTGGTCGCCGAACGCCGGGTCCACCCCACCGCCGACCTGCTCGGCGAACTGGCCTCCGTCGAGGGCGAGGAGAACGCGCTCACCGAGGAGGAGCTGGTCGGCCTCGGGGTCAGCCTGCTGTCCGCCGGCCAGGAGGCCACCGCCAACCAGATCGGCAACTTCGTCTACACCCTGCTGACCCGCCCCGAGCTGTGGCGGGAGCTGGTCGCCGACCCCGGCCTGATCCCCGGCGCGGTGGAGGAGCTCTCCCGGGTCGTCCCGATCAGCGCCACCGCCGGGTTCACCCGGATCGCCGTCGAGGACCTGGAGCTCAGCGGGCAGAAGATCCGCGCCGGTGACGCCGTGGTCGCCGAACTCGGGCTGGCCAACCGGGACCCGGAGGTCTTCGAGCAGCCCGACCGCATCGACTTCCACCGCAGCGCGTCCCCGCACGTCACCTTCGGGCACGGCGTGCACCACTGCCTCGGCGCGCAGCTCGCCCGGATGGAACTGCGCACCGTGCTCGGCTCCCTGGTCCGCCGTCTGCCGGGGCTGCACCTCGCCGTCCCGCCCGAGCGGATCAGCTGGCGCACCGAACGCCTCATCCGCGGGGCCGACGCCCTGCCGGTCGCCTGGTGAGCTCCGCCACGGCCGGGGCCGGCCACCGTCCGGGCGCGACGGGGCAGTCGGAAGGGCCGGGCGCGACGGGGCAGTCGGAGGCCGTACGGGCGGCGCTCGCCGATCCGGCCACCAGCCCGGCCGAGATCATGGCGACCGTCATGGCGGCCTACCGGGACCGGCCCGCCCTCGGCGAACGCGCCCGCGACCAGGCGACGGGGCGGCTGCTCCCGAGGTACGACACCGTCAGCTACGGGGAGCTGTGGGCGCGCGTCCGGGCGCTCGCCGGGGCCTGGGCGCACGAGCCTGGGTACCGGCTGGCCCCGGGCGACCGGATCTGCGTCCTCGGCTTCAGCAGCACCGACCACGCCACCGTCGACCTGGCCGGCGTCCACCTGGGCCTGGTCTCCGTGCCGCTGCACGCCAGCGCGCCGCTCTCCCAGCTGGCGCCGATCGTCGCGGAGACCGGGCCGCGGCTCCTCGCCACCAGCGTCGAACGGCTGGACACCGCCGTCGCCGCGGTGCTCGGGCAGCCGTCGGTCCGCCGCCTCCTGGTGTTCGACCACCACCCTGGGGTCCCCGCCGAGCGCGCCGCCGTCGAGGCCGCCGCCCGGCGGCTGGCCGAGGCCGGCGGCACCGCCGTGCTCGACACGCTCACCGCCGCGGTCGGGCGCGGCGCCCTGCTGCCCGACCCCCCGCTGCACGTCCCCGCCCCGGGCGAGGACCCGCTGGCCCTGCTCCTCTACACCTCCGGCAGCACCGGCGCCCCGAAGGGGGCGATGTACCCGCAGCGCCTCGCCCGCAACGCGTGGTGGGGATTCGTCTACGGGCCCGCCGACGTGCCGTCCGTCGTCGTCCACTACATGCCGCAGAGCCACCAGGCGGGCCGGATGTCGGTGCTGGGCACGCTCGCCCGGGGCGGCCTGGGCTGCTTCACCGCCAGGAGCGACCTGTCCTCCCTGTTCGAGGACATCGCGCTGGTCCGGCCCACCGAGCTGACCATGGTCCCCCGGGTCTGCGACATGCTCTTCCAGCGGTACCGCAGCGAACTCGACCGGCGGGCCGGCGAGCCCGGCGACGTCGACGCGGCCGTCAAGGCCCACCTGCGGGAGACCGTCCTGGGCGGGCGGGTGGCGAAGGCCTTCTGCGGGACGGCGCCGCTGTCCGCCGAGGTCGCGGAGTTCGTCGAGTCCTGCCTGGGACTGCACCTGTACACCGGCTACGGCTCGACCGAGGCCGGCGGGGTGCTGCTGGACACCGTGGTGCAGCGCCCGCCCGTCCTCGACTACAAGCTGGTCGACGTCCCGGAGCTGGGCTGCTTCCGCACCGACCGGCCGCACCCGCGCGGCGAGCTGCTGCTCAGGACGAGCGCCGCCATCCCCGGGTACTACCGTCGGCCCGAGCTCACCGCCGCCGTCTTCGACGAGGACGGCTACTACCGCACCGGCGACATCATGGCCGAGGTCGGACCGGACCGGCTGGTCTACGTCGGCCGCACCAAGGACGTGCTCAAGCTGTCCCAGGGCGAGTTCGTCACCGTCTCCCGGCTGGAGGGCGTCTTCCTCGGCAGCCCGCTGGTCCGGCAGGTCTTCGTGTACGGCAACAGCGAACGCTCCCACCTGCTCGCCGTGGTGGTGCCCACCCCGGAGGCGATCGCCCGCGCCGACGGCGACCCGGCCGCGCTCAAGCTGCTGATCGACCGGGAACTGCGGCGCACCGCCCGGGAGAACGGGCTCAACCCGTACGAGGTGCCCCGGGACTTCCTGGTCGAGACCGAGCCCTTCAGCCCGGCCAACGGCCTGCTCTCCGACAGCCACAAGCTGCTGCGCCCCCGGCTCCATGAACGCTACGGCGCGGCCCTGGAGCGCCGCTACGCCGAACTCGCCGACGAACAGGGCCGGCAGTTGCGGGAACTGCGCCGGACCGGTGCCGACCGGCCGGTCCAGGAGACCGTGAACCGAGCCGTGCGCGCCGTCCTGGGCCGGGCCGACGCCGGCGCGGACACCGGCGCGCGGTTCACCGAGCTCGGCGGCGACTCGCTCTCCGCGCTGTCCTTCACCACCCTCCTGAAGGAGGTCCTGGACATCGAGGTGCCGGTCGGCGTCGTCCTCGGCCCGGCCACCGACCTGGCCGGGGTGGCGGCGTACGTCGAGGCCCGGCGCACCGCCCCGGGGAGCAGGCCCACGGCCGCCTCCGTGCACGGCGGCGACGCGACCGAGGTCCGGGCCCGCGACCTCACCCCGGACCGGTTCATCGACGCCCCGACCCTGGCCGCCGCGCCGGGCCTGCCCGGCCCCGCGGAGTCCCCCCGGACCGTCCTGCTGACCGGCGCCAACGGGTTCCTCGGCCGCTTCCTCTGCCTGGAGTGGCTCCGCCGGCTGGCCCCGTCCGGCGGCCGGCTGGTCTGCCTCGTCCGCGGCCGCACGCCCGCCGACGCGGCCGAGCGGCTCGACCGGGCCTTCGGCACCGGGGGCGAGGCGTCCCGGCGGTACCGGGAACTGGCCGCCGGCACGCTGACCGTCCTCGCCGGGGACCTCGCCGAACCGCGCCTGGGCCTGGACCGGGCGGTGTGGAACGGGCTGGCCGAGTCGGTGGACCTGGTCGTCCACCCGGCCGCGCTGGTCAACCACGTGCTGCCCTACGCCGAGTTGTTCGGCCCCAACGTCGCGGGCACCGCCGAACTGGTCCGGCTGGCGCTCACCGAGCGGCTCAAGCCCGTCACCTACCTGTCCACCGTGGCCGTGCGCGGCGGAGCCGGGCCGTCCGCGCTCGACGAGGACGCCGACGTCCGGGAGGCGATCCCGCGCCGCCGCCTCGGCCGCGGCTACGCCGACGGGTACGCCGCGGGCAAGTGGGCGGGCGAGGTGCTGCTGCGGGAGGCCCACGAACGGTACGGCCTGCCGGTCACCACGTTCCGGTCGGGCATGATCCTCGCGCACAGCAGCTACCCGGGACAGCTGAACGTGCCCGACGTGTTCACCCGGCTGGTCCTCAGCCTGGTGGCCACCGGGATCGCACCGCGGTCGTTCCACCGCGGCGGCACGCCCGCGCGGCACGACGGCCTCCCGGTCGACTTCCTCGCCGAGGCGGTCACCGCGCTGGGCACCCCGGGCCCGGACGGCTACCGCACCTACAACGCCTGGAACCCGCACGACGACGGCGCCTCACTGGACACCCTCGTGGACTGGCTGGTCGAGGACGGCCACCCGATCCGGCGCGTCGACGACTACGACGACTGGTTCGCCCGCTTCACGACCGCGGTCCGGGCCCTGCCGGAACGGCAGCGCACCCACTCGGTGCTGCCCCTGCTGCACGCCTTCGAGCAACCGGGCGAGGACCGGCCCGCCCCGGCCCCGCGGTTCCGGGAGGCCGTCCGGGCGGCCGGGATCGGGCCCGACCGGGACGTGCCGCGGCTGTCCCCCGCCCTCGTCGCCAAGTACGTCACCGACCTGCGCGGCCTCGGCCTGCTCGACCGGCACCCCTCCCCTTCCCGCCCGCACTGAACGGAGAAGCCCATGGACCAGGACCTCGACGCGACGGTGGACGCCGGACTGCGGCTGCTGGAGGCACGCGACCTCGCCGGCTTCCGGGCCCTGTGCACCCCCGGCGCCACGGTGTGGCAGAACGACGGCGACGGCACCCGGCCGATCGACGCCCGGCTGGAGCGGATCGCCGCGTTCTTCGCCACCGTCGACTCCCTGCGGTACGAGGTCGTGCGCCGGTTCCACAAGCCCGACGAGGTGCTCCAGCAGCACGTCCTGGTGCTGGAGGCGCCGGACGGCACCCGCAGCCGGGTCCACGCCACCACCTACTTCCGCTTCGAGGACGGGCTGATCGCCGAGATCGAGGAGCACCTGCAGTAGCCCCGGCTCCCTGGTTCCCTGGATCCGTGGGTCCGTGGGTCCGTGGGTCCCTGGATCCGTGAGGCCCTGTTCCGCTCAAGTCGCTGGTTCGTCAGGGAGGTTCGGTGACCGGCCGAGTCGTCTACGCGTCGTTCGAGTTCCAGTTCCCGCTGGGCGGCATCCGCGTCCTGAACCAACAGGTCGCGCTGCTGCGGGCCGCCGGCGTCGAGGCGTACCGCTGGACGCCCACACCGGGATTCCGCTACACGTGGTTCGACGACGACGTGCCGACGCTGTCCGGGATGACCCTGGACCTCGGGCCCGAGGACGTCCTCGTGCTGCCCGAGGTCAGCGTGCTCCCGGGCCGCGACCCGGCGCCCGGCGGCCGCAAGGTCGTCTACTCGCAGGGGCACTACGTCCACTTCCTGACCTGCCCCGCCCCCGGCCCGTACCCGGGCTGGTCGGCCCGGCCGGCCCTGTGGACGGTCTCGAAGGCGGGCGCCGACATGCTCCGCCGCGCCCTGCCCGGGTTCGAACCGCACCTGGTGCCGAACACCGTCGACACCGGGCTGTTCCGGCCGGCGTCGACCGGGCGGGTCCGGCGCATCGCGTGGATGTCCCGCAAGCGCCCGGTCGAGAGCACGCTGCTCCACCGTCTGCTCCACGCCGACCCGCGGTCCAGGGGCGTCGAGCTGTACGACATCCACGCGGTTCCGCACGAGGAGGTCGCCCGCGTGCTGTCGGACACCTCGGTGTTCATCGCCCTGGGAGCGCCCGAGGGCGAGGGTTTCGGCCTGCCGCCGGCCGAGGCGATGGCCAGCGGCTGCCTGGTGACCGGTTACGCCGGCGGCGGCGGAGCGGAACTGTTCGACTCGCCGTCCGCGTGGCGGATCCCGGAGCTCGAAACGGACCGGCTGGCGGACCGGGCCCTGGAACTGCTCGACCTGCCCGGCCAGGACGAGGTGCGGCGGGCGGGCCGCCGCTGGGTCTCCGAGCGGTACACCACCGAGGCCGCGGTGGAGGCGCTGCTCGACGGCATCCGCAAGGCGCGCGCCCTGCCCGGCGGCGCGGCTCCGGCCACCCATCCGACCGCCTGGATGGAGGAGTTGCTGAGGCGCTTCCCGATCCCGCCGGAGGCGTACGCCCGGGTGGAACCACCGACCGCCTAGGACCCGCCGCCCTTCGGCGCACCGACCACCCCGAATGGAAATGGGGATTACCCCCCGGTTATCGTGGGCACCAGTGCGAACCGGGGACTCCTCCCCGCTTCCTTCGGACCGAGGTGCGTGCACATGACCCGGAATCAGAGCCCTGGGCGGGGGCAGCGGGCCGCCGACTGGGCGGACGGCCGGCTGGGGATCTACTCCCTGGCCAGGGCGAACCTGCGGAAGATCTTCCCGGACCACTGGTCCTTCATGCTGGGCGAGATCTGCCTCTACACCTTCGTCATCATCATCCTGACCGGCGTCTGGCTGACGCTGTTCTTCAAGCCCAGCATGGGCGAGGTGGTCTACGCCGGCTCGTACGTGCCGCTCAAGGGCGTCCCGATGTCGGAGGCCTACGCCTCCACCGTGGACATCAGCTTCGAGGTGCGCGGCGGCCTGCTGATCCGGCAGATCCACCACTGGGCGGCGATCGTCTTCGTCGCCGCCATGTTCGTCCACATGATGCGGGTGTTCTTCACCGGCGCCTTCCGCAAGCCGCGCGAGATCAACTGGGTGTTCGGCTTCCTGCTGCTCTTCCTCGGCATGCTGGACGGCTTCTTCGGCTACTCCCTGCCCGACGACCTGCTCTCCGGCACCGGCATCCGGTTCATCGAGGGCTCGATCCTCGCCGTGCCGCTGGTCGGCACGTACATCCAGATGTTCCTGTTCGGCGGGGAGTTCCCCGGCCACGACATCGTGCCGCGGTTCTTCACCATCCACGTGCTGCTGATCCCGGGCATCATGCTCGGCCTGCTGGTGGCCCACCTGATCCTGGTCTTCTACCACAAGCACACCCAGTGGGCGGGCCCCGGCAGGACCGAGAAGAACGTCGTCGGCATGCCGCTGATGCCGGTCTACCTGGCCAAGGCCGGCGGGTTCTTCTTCCTCGTCTTCGGCATCGTCGCGCTGGCCGCCGCGATCGCGACCGTCAACCCGATCTGGGCGTACGGCCCGTACCGTCCCGACCAGGTCTCCACCGACGCCCAGCCCGACTGGTACATGGGCTTCGCCGAGGGCCTGATCCGGATCATGCCCGGCTGGGAGATCGGACTGTGGGGACACACCCTCAACCTCGGGGTGCTCATCCCGTTCGCGCTGTTCCCGCTCGTCCTGGGCGCCATCGCCGTCTACCCGTTCATCGAGAACTGGGTGACCGACGACAAGCGGGAGCACCACCTGCTCGACCGGCCGCGCAACGCGCCCGTCCGCACCGCGCTCGGCGCCGCCTGGATCAGCCTCTACCTGGTGGCCCTGGCGGCCGGCGGCAACGACCTGATCGCCACCCACCTGCACCTGTCGCTCAACTCCATCACGTACGCCGCCCGCGTCGGCTTCTTCGCCGTCCCGGTCGCCGTCTTCGTCATCACCAAGCGCTGGTGCCTCGGCCTCCAGCGCCGCGACAGGGAGAAGGTGCTGCACGGCCGCGAGACGGGTGTCATCAAGCGCCTGCCGCACGGCGAGTTCACCGAAGTGCACGCCCGGCTCACGCCGCGGGAACTGCACCGGCTCACGGCGCACGAACAGCCCCGCCCCCTCGAACTGCCCGCCCCCGTGGACGAGAATGGAGTGGCCCGCCCGGCGGGGGTGCTCACCCGCACCCGGACCCGGCTCTCCCGCGGGTTCCACGGCGAGGGCGGCCGGATCCCCAAGCCCACCGCCGAGGAGTTCCACGAGATCACCGAGGGCCACGGGCACTGACCCGCACCCCCCGATGGCACAGGGAGGACAGGTGCACGACCGAACCGACCGAAGCGACCGGACCGACCAGGTCGACCCGACCGACCGGATCGCCGACAGCAGGTACCTCCTGCTCACCACCTTCGGCGAGGACGGCAGCCGGCTGGAGTCACAGCTCTGGGTGGTGCAGGACGGCACGGCCCTCGGGGTCTGGACCCCGGCCCACTCCGGCGAGGCCGAACGGATCCGCCGCCACCCCCGGGTGCTGATCGGCCCCTGCGACGCCCACGGGCGCCCCACCGGCCGCCGGATCCCGGCCCGGGCCCGGCTCTGCGACGCCGACGACACCGCCCGCTACCGCACCTCGCTGATCAACAAGTACGGCCTGACGGCACTGATCGCGCTCGCCCGCAGCCGGTTCCGGGTGGGGCTGGCCGGGACGGTCGGCATCCGGATCACGCTGAACGAACTGGAACGGCGGCTGGTCGGGCCGGAGTGGCTACCGCCGGCCACCTACTGCGTCAACTGACGGGCCGTCGCGTCCGGTCGTCGCGTCCGATCGTCAACCTCCGTCGAGTGCCGGGGCCTTGAGAAGGTCTGCCCCGGCAC
>NZ_JBHUAL010000271.1:0-10800 GCF_042789775.1 Kitasatospora sp. NPDC056800
CCTCCAGGGTTGGCAGTCTGAAAATCATCCAGCCCCCGGAGCGGCCACCCCCGGAGCCACCCCCGGCCCCCCACCCTCCCGAAAGCCCACCCCCACAGAAGACCCCCGCAGAGCCCCCTCACCCATCCGTCCGCACGATCAGCAGCAACAACGCGTCGTCCCGCAACTCCCCACCCGTGTGCGCCAGCAGGTCCGCGTACACCCGCCCGACCGCCGTCTCCAGCTCCCCCTCCGAGCGCGCGGCCCCCCGCACCAGCGGCCCGACCCGCTCGGCCAGCGGGTAGAACTCGCCGCTCGTCCGGTGCCGCGCCTCGATCACCCCGTCCGTGCAGAGCACCAGCACGTCCTCCGCCCCGAACGGCTGGGCCCAGGTGGTCGGCTCCCCCGCCGCCAGCCGGCCGAGGCCCAGCGGCACCCACGGGTCGGGCGCGTCCAGCACGTGCGCCCGCCCCTCGTGGTCCACCCGGATCGGCGGCACGTGCCCGTACTGCAGCAGCTCCATCGCCCCGGGCGTACGGAACTCCGCGAACAGCGCCGTGGTGAACTCCCCGTCCGGCACGTGCCGTTCGACACTGGCCTCGATCCGCGCCGCGACGCCCCGCAGTCCGGCCTCGTCGTACGCCGCCTCGCGGAAGGCGCCCAGCACCACGGCCGCGGTCTGGACGGCGGCCAGTCCCTTGCCCCGGACGTCCCCAACCGCGACCCGGGTGCCGTGCGGCGTCTCCAGTACGGAGTACAGGTCCCCGCCGATCCGTGAGGCGTCCGCCGCCGACACGTACCGCACCGCGAGCCGCAGCGGCCCGACGGTCGGCCCGGGCAGCTGCAGCAGCGCCCGCTGGGCGGCTTCGGCGACGGAGCTGACGGCCGCGAAGGCCGCCGCGCGCCGCATCCGGATCTTGGCGACCCAGGCCGAGAACAGCGTCAGGACGACGTAGCTGACCATCGCCCCGTACAGGAAGCGGGCGTCGTTGATGTTGTCGACCTCGTCGTGGTGGCTGAGCCCGAACACCGTGAGCAGCCCGAGCGAGCAGACCAGCAGCAGTTCGCGGGGCTTCAGGGTCAGTGCCGCGACGGTCGGCACCACGGTCATCAGCGGGGCCAGGTAGCGGTCCTTGCCGGAGAGGAAGTCCGCGAGCCCGACGAGCAGGACGGCGATCAGCGCCGGGGTGGCGCGCCGCCAGAAGGGCACGTCCTGGAGGTCGGCGGCGAGCAGGGCGCCGCGCTGCCGGTCCGGCGGCAGTCCGGCTGCCGTGGGAGCCGAGGGAGACTGGGCGCGGCGGAGCGGAAACACATACCGAACATAAGGGACGATCACCGCGGAAGCCCGACCGGCCCTGGCCCCCGGCGTTCCCGGGCGATCCGGGCGCCCCACCCCCACCACTCCCGGAATACCCTGGAGGGGTATGGTGTTGTCACAAGAGTCGTTGCCAGCGCCGCGCCCCGGGCGAACACCCGGGCCGCCCGGACCTCCCGGAGGCCCCCGATGTCCAGCACCATCACCTACACCGTGTCCGGCATGAGCTGCGGCCACTGCGAGAAGGCGATCAGCGAGGAGGTCTCCGCCCTGGCCGGGGTCACCGGGGTTGCCGCCGACGCCACGGCCGGGACCGTGACGATCTCCTCCGCCGCCCCGTTGGACGACGAGCAGGTGCGCGCCGCGATCGACGAGGCCGGCTACGAGCTGGTCGGCCGCAGCGCCTGAACCACCCGGCACGGCGGGGCCGCCGCGGCGCCCCGCCGGCCACCCGCACCGAGGAGCTGATCCGCATGAGCACGTCCACCCCGGACCTCGGGGCCCGGGACCGGGTCGAGCTGTCGATCGGCGGGATGACCTGCGCCTCCTGCGCGGCCCGGATCGAGAAGAAGCTCAACCGGATGGACGGCGTCGAGGCCACCGTCAACTTCGCCACCGAGAGGGCCCGGGTCGACTTCGGCCCCGGCACCACGGTCGAGGACCTGATCGCCACCGTCGAGCGCACCGGCTACACCGCCGAGCTCCCCCCGCCCCCGGCCGCGCCCGAACGCTCCGCCCGGCCCGAGCCCGCCGACCCCCTGCGCGACCGGCTGCTGACCAGCGCCGTCCTCGCCGTCCCGGTGGTGCTGCTGTCGATGGTCCCGGCCCTCCAGTTCACCGACTGGCAGTGGCTGGCCTTCGCGCTCACCGGCCCGGTCGTGGTCTACGGCGGCCTGCCCTTCCACCGCGCCGCCTGGACCAACCTCCGGCACGGCGCCGCCACCATGGACACCCTGGTCTCGCTCGGCACCCTGGCCGCCTTCGGCTGGTCCTGCTGGGCGCTGTTCGGCGGCCACGCCGGCCGGCCCGGGACGCACCACGACTTCTCGCTCTCGGTCGGCGACACCGACGCCTCGGCCACGCTCTACCTGGAGACCGCCGCCGCCGTCACCGTGCTGATCCTGCTCGGCCGCTACCTGGAGGCCCGCTCCAAGCGCCGGGCCGGCGCCGCGCTGCACGCCCTGCTCGACCTCGGCGCCAAGGACGTCGCGGTCCTGGAGCGGGGACGCGAGGTACGGCTGCCGGTGGACCGGCTGACGGTCGGCACCCGCTTCGTGGTCCGCCCCGGCGAGAAGATCGCCACCGACGGCACGGTGGTCGAGGGCGCCTCGGCGGTGGACGCCTCGATGCTGACCGGCGAGTCCGTCCCGGTCGAGGTCACCGTCGGCGACGCCGTCACCGGCGCCACCGTCAACGCGGGCGGCCGGCTGGTGGTCGAGGCCACCCGGGTCGGCGCGGACACCCGGCTGGCCCGGATGGCCCGGCTGGTCGAGGAGGCCCAGAACGGCAAGGCCGCCGCCCAGCGGCTGGCCGACCGGATCTCCGCGGTCTTCGTCCCGGCCGTCATCCTGATCGCCCTGGCCACCCTGGTGGTCTGGCTGCTGGCCACCGACAGCTCCACCGAGGCCTTCACCGCGGCCGTCGCCGTGCTGATCATCGCCTGCCCGTGCGCCCTGGGCCTGGCCACCCCGACCGCGCTCATGGTCGGCACCGGCCGCGGCGCCCAGCTGGGCATCCTGATCAAGGGCCCCGAGGTGCTGGAGACCACCCGCACGGTGGACACCGTCGTCCTGGACAAGACCGGCACCGTCACCACCGGCCGGATGGCCCTGGTCGCCGTGCACACCGCGGAGGGCGTGGACCGGGCCGAGGCGCTGCGCCTGGCGGGCGCCGTCGAGCACGCCTCCGAGCACCCGGTCGCCCGGGCGGTCGCCGAGGCCGCCGCCGAGGCCGGCGCCCTGCCCGCCGTCGCGGACTTCCGCAGCGTGCCCGGGCGGGGCGTGGAGGGGGTCGTGGCGGGGCGCGCGGTGGTCGCCGGGCGCGAGGCCCTGCTGGCCGACCGCGCGCAGCACCTGCCGCCCTCCCTGGCCCGCGCCAAGGCCGCCGCCGAGGCGGCCGGCCGCACCGCGATCGCGGTCGGCTGGGACGGCGAGGCCCGGGCCGTGCTGGAGGTCGCCGACGCGGTCAGGCCGACCAGTGCCGAGGCCGTCGGCAGGCTGCGCGCGCTCGGCCTGACCCCGGTGCTGCTCACCGGCGACAACCGGGCGGTGGCCGAGGCCGTCGCCGCCGAGGTCGGCATCGCGCCGGAGCACGTGCTCGCCGAGGTGCTCCCCGAGGAGAAGGTCGCCACCGTCAAGCGGCTGCAGGCCGAGGGCAAGGTCGTCGCGATGGTCGGCGACGGCGTCAACGACGCGGCCGCGCTCGCCCAGGCCGACCTCGGCCTGGCGATGGGCACCGGTACCGACGCCGCCATCGAGGCCGGCGACCTCACCCTGGTCCGCGGCGACCTCCGCTCGGCGGCCGACGCGATCCGGCTCTCCCGCCGCACCCTGGCCACCATCAAGGGCAACCTGTTCTGGGCCTTCGGCTACAACGTGGCGGCGATCCCGCTGGCCGCCGCCGGCCTGCTCAACCCGATGGTCGCGGGGGCCGCGATGGCCTTCTCCTCGGTCTTCGTGGTCACCAACAGCCTGCGGCTGCGCCGCTTCCGGCCCGCCTGAGCCGGCCGACGCGAAGGCCCCGGACCGGTGTCGGTCCGGGGCCTCGACGCGTACGGGGTGCCCCGGGGCGTTCGGGACGTTCGGGGCCGGGCCTCAACGCCCCAGCAGCTCGCCGCCGTTGCAGTGCAGGATCTCGCCGGTGATGAACCCGGCCTCGGGCGAGGCCAGGAAGTACACCGCCGCCGCCACCTCGCCGGTCTCGCCGATCCGCCCGAGCAGGGTGCGGGCGGCCCGGCGGGCGACCTCGGCCTCGTCCAGCCGCGGCCCGAAGAACTCGGTGCCCGCGACGGTGCCCGGCGCGACGATGTTGGCGGTGATGCCCGAGGTGCCCAACTGGGCGGCCAGGAAGTGGTTCCAGGCGTGCAGCGAGGCCTTCGCCGCGCCGAACGAGCCGGCCCCGCGCAGGGCGGCGATGGAGCTGATGGTGACCACCCGGCCGGAGCCCGGGGTGAGCCGGTCGCGGACCGACTCGGTGAGCAGCACCACGGTCAGCACGTTGCGCTCGAAGTCGCCGCGCCAGCGCGCCAGCAGGGCGTGCGGCCCGCCGCCGACCACGGTCTCGCGGCTGCCGGCGTTGTTGACCAGGACGTCGATCCGCTCGGGCAGGTCGGCGAGCGCGGCCTCGACGGCGTCCGGGTCGGCGAGGTCGCACACCAGCGGGGTGACGTTCGGCCCGAGTCCGGCCGCGGCCTTCTCCAGGACCTCCCGGCGGCGGCCCACGATCACCACGTGGTCGCCGGCCTCGACGAACCGCCGCGCGACCTCGTACCCGATTCCCGTGCCACCGCCGGTGACGACGACGTTCCTGGCCATCTGCGCACTCCCTCCCCAGTTCCGCCGTCGCGCGGCGAATGTGCGCGACGGTCCGTACCGGAATGCCACGATTCCTATCACGCTCGGTTGCCGTGACTGCGGGGAGGGTGACGTCCGGCGCGAGCGAAGGTGTGATATGAGCGTGGTACGACGCGCACACGGAGCGTGGCGAGAGGCAGCTCACACCCCCCGGGCGTAACTTCTCGCACCCTGATACGTCTTAGGTTGGTAGTGCGGCAGTTTTTCCGGTGGGCGGGGACACGCTGAACGGCAACGTGTCCCCGCGCTTCCAGCGGGCTGTCGCCGACGGGGCTCCGGCGGGCCCCGGGACGGTCGTCGACCCTGACGGCCTTCGCGCACGACGCCGGGGTTCTGGCGGGCCTGGGACGCTTTGAGCGGCCGTCCCCGGCTGCGGCCGACCCCGGAGTCGTGCGCCGTACGGTTCCGTCCCCGCGCGGGCCCTCGGGCGCGCCACCGGGACGCGAAGGGGCCCGGCCGCTCTCGCGGTCGGGCCCCTCTCAGCTTCCGTGCGGGCCGGTGGTCGGCGCCGCTGCGGTCAGCGGGCGTCCAGCGGGACGTAGTCGCGGATCGCGGTGCCGGTGTAGATCTGGCGCGGACGGCCGATCCGGCTGGTCGGGTCGTTGATCATCTCGTGCCAGTGGGCGATCCAGCCCGGCAGCCGGCCGAGGGCGAACAGCACGGTGAACATGCTGGTCGGGAAGCCCATGGCGCGGTAGATCAGGCCGGTGTAGAAGTCCACGTTCGGGTACAGCTTGCGCGAGATGAAGAAGTCGTCCTTGAGGGCGTGCTCCTCCAGCTTGAGCGCGATGTCCAGCAGCTCGTCGCTCTTGCCGAGCTGGCCGAGGACCTCGTGCGCGAGCAGCTTGACCTGGGCGGCACGCGGGTCGAACGCCTTGTAGACCCGGTGGCCGAAGCCCATCAGCTTGACGCCGGCTTCCTTGTTCTTCACCTTCGTGATGAAGGCGTCGACGTCGCCGCCGTCCTTCTGGATGCTCTCCAGCATCTCCAGCACGGCCTGGTTGGCGCCGCCGTGCAGCGGGCCCCACAGGGCCGAGATGCCGGCCGAGATCGAGGCGAACAGGTTGGCGTGGCTGGAGCCGACCAGGCGCACGGTGGAGGTCGAGCAGTTCTGCTCGTGGTCCGCGTGCAGGATGAGCAGCTTGTCCAGCGCGTTGACGACGACCGGGTTGAGCTCGTAGTCCTCGGCGGGGACGGCGAAGGTCATCCGCAGGAAGTTCTCGACGTAGCTCAGGTCGTTGCGCGGGTAGACGAAGGGCTGGCCCATCGCCTTCTTGTACGCGTACGCGGCGATCGTCGGCAGCTTGGCGAGCAGGCGGACCGTCGACAGGTGGCGCTGGGCCGCGTCGAACGGGTTGTGGCTCTCCGGGTAGAACGTGGACAGCGCGCCGACGACCGAGGACAGCATGGCCATCGGGTGGGCGTCCCGCGGGAAGCCCTGGAAGAAGCGCTTGACGTCCTCGTGCAGCAGGGTGTGCTGGGTGATCTCGCGGTTGAACTCGGCCAGCTGGTCCGCGTTGGGCAGCTCGCCGTTGATCAGGAGGTACGCGGTCTCGATGAACCCGCCATCGGAGGCGAGCTGCTCGATCGGGTAGCCGCGGTACCGCAGGATGCCGTTGTCGCCGTCCACGAAGGTGATCGCGGACTTGTACGCGGCGGTGTTACCGAAGCCGTTGTCCAGGGTGACCAGGCCGGTCTGCGGGAGCAGCTTCGAGATGTCGAAGCCGGCGTTGCCCGCAGTGCTCTCGACGACGGGGTACTCGTACTCGCCGTCCTGGTACCGCAGTACTACCGAGTTGTCGCTCACGTCTTCCTCACCGACGAAATGAATCCTCTTCCAAGGTGCCCTGACTGTCTCTACCATCCCCCATCCGGAGGACAGTCGCGCACCCGGGGTGGCCCGAAAGGGCCCGCCCCTACAAAACCTGCTGCCGCAGCCGGTACGAACCGGACAAGATCGGCACCACCCTAGGCTCTGCCGTAAATCTCTTCACGTCAAGAGAACATTAGAGGCAACCATCCCGTTGGATAATCATCCAGCTGCGAGCCGATGGTCGAGTCCGGTATGCCTCCGACCTGCACTGACGGCCCGGACGGCCTGTCCGATCGCCTTGCGTGACCCCACCAGCACCACGAGTTTCCGTGCCCTGGTCACAGCGGTGTAGAGCAGGTTCCGCTGGAGCATCGTCCAAGCGGACATGGTGACCGGAATCACCACGACCGGGTACTCGCTCCCCTGCGAGCGGTGGATCGTCACCGCGTACGCGTGGGCCAGCTCGTCCAGTTCGTCGAAGTCGTACGCCACCTCCTCGTCCTCGTCGGTGAGCACCGTCAGCCGCTGGTCGTCCACGCTCAGAGCGGTCACCACTCCCACTGTGCCGTTGAAGACGCCGTTCCGCCCCTTGTCGTAGTTGTTGCGGATCTGGGTGACCTTGTCCCCCACCCGGAACGTCCGGCCGCCGAACCGGCGTTCGGCCAGCCCCTCCCGGGCCGGCGTCACCGCCGCCTGGAGCAGGGTGTTCAGGTTCCCCGCGCCGGCCGGGCCGCGGTGCATCGGCGCCAGCACCTGCACGTCCCGGCGCGGGTCGAAGCCGAACTTCTGCGGGATCCGGCGCGCCACCACGTCCACCGTGAGCCCGGCCGCCCGCTCCGCGTCGTCCTCGGCGAACAGGAAGAAGTCCGCCAGGCCGTCCGTCAGCGGCGGCCTGCCCTCGTTGATCCGGTGCGCGTTGGTCACCACGCCGGACTGCTGCGCCTGCCGGAAGATCCTGGTCAGCCGCACCGACGGGATCGGCCCGCCCTCCGCCAGCAGGTCCCGCAGCACCTCCCCGGCGCCCACCGAGGGCAGCTGGTCCACATCCCCCACGAACAGCAGGTGCGCGCCCGGCGGCACCGCCTTGACCAGCTTGTTGGCCAGGATCAGGTCCAGCATCGAGGCCTCGTCGACGACCACCAGGTCCGCGTCCAGCGGCCGGTCCCGGTCGTACGCGGCGTCCCCGCCCGGCTTCAGCTCCAGCAGCCGGTGCACCGTCGAGGCCTCCACCCCGGTCAGCTCCGCCAGCCGCTTCGCCGCCCGGCCGGTCGGCGCCGCCAGCACCACCTTGGCCCGCTTCGCCAGCGCCAGCGTCACGATCGACTTCACCGTGAACGACTTGCCGCAGCCCGGACCGCCCGTCAGCACCGCGACCTTCTCGGTCAGCGCCAGCCGGACCGACTCCTCCTGCTCCGGCGCCAGTTCGGCCCCGGTCCGCTTCGCCAGCCAGTCCAGGGCCACCGGCCAGTCCACGTTCCCGAACCACGGCATCCGGTCCGCGTCCGAACGCAGCAGCCGCACCAGCTGGTTGGCCAGCGAGATCTCCGCCCGGTGGAACGGCACCAGGTACACCGCGGTGACCGGCTCGCCGCCCTCCCCCGGGACCGCCTCGCGCACCACGCCCTCGGCCGCCACCAGCTCCGCCAGGCAGTCGATCACCAGCCCGACGTCCACCTGCAACAGCTTCACGCCGTCCGCGATCAGCCGCTCCTCCGGCAGGAAGCAGTGCCCCTGGTCGGTGCTCTGCGACAGCGCGTACTGCAGGCCGGCCTTCACCCGCTCCGGGCTGTCGTGCGGGATCCCCACCGCCTGGGCGATCCGGTCCGCCGTCAGGAAGCCGATGCCCCACACGTCCGAGGCCAGCCGGTACGGCTCGTTCCGCACCACCCCGATCGAACCGTCGCCGTACTGCTTGTAGATTCGCACAGCCAACGAGGTGGACACCCCGACCCCCTGCAGGAAGACCATCACCTCCTTGATGGCCTTCTGCTCCTCCCAGGCCGCGGCGATCTTCTTGGTCCGCTTGGGCCCCAGCCCCGGCACCTCGATCAGCCGGCCCGGCTCGTTCTCGATCACCTCCAGGGTGTCCGCCCCGAAGCGCTCCACGATCCGCTCGGCGAACCGCGGCCCGATCCCCTTGATCAGCCCCGAGCCCAGGTACCGCTGGATCCCCTGGATCGTGGCGGGCAGCACCGTGGTGTAGTTCTCCACCGTGAACTGCCGCCCGTACTGCGGGTGCGAGCCCCACCGCCCGTGCAGCCGCAGCGACTCGCCGACCTGCGCCCCCAGCAGCGCGCCCACCACCGTCAGCAGGTCGTTCGCGCCCCGGCCGGTGTCCACCCGGGCCACCGTGTAGCCGGTCTCCTCGTTGGCGTAGGTGATCCGCTCCAGCACGCCCTCGACCTGCGCGAGCTGGCGCGGCACCTGCTGCCCGGACTGCGCCGCCTGCTTGCTCACCGGACCCCCTTCGACCGGTACGGGTGGACGATTCCGCTACGCACCGTACCGCCCCGCCCCGACACCCCGCCCCCGCCGGTGCGGCGGCCGCTGCCGTGCACCGCCCCGGCCGAGGTGCCAGGCTGGGAGGGACCGAGGGGGACCGCCGTCGACCGCGCCCGCCCGGGCCCCGTCCGAGGAGCAGTGCCGCCATGCTCAACACCGACTTCCGCCCCGGTTCCCCGGACTGGCTCGACCTGAGCAGCCCCGACACCCGCGCGTCCGTCGACTTCTACACCGCGCTGTTCGGCTGGACCTTCGACTCGGCCGGCCCCGAGGCCGGCGGCTACGGCTTCTTCCAGCTCGACGGCCGGACCGTCGCCGCCCTGGGCCCGCTCGCCGAGGAGGGCACGCCGCCCGGCTGGACGCTCTACTTCGCCACCGAGGACGCCGACCGCACCACCGCGTTGGTCGAACAGGCCGGCGGCCGCGTCCGGTTCGCCCCCTTCGACGTCTTCACCGCGGGCCGGATGGCCGCCTACACGGACCCGACCGGCGCCGACTTCGCCGTCTGGCAGCCGCACGGCACCCGCGGCCTGGACGTCGTCACCGAGGAGGGCAGCCTCTGCTGGGCCGAGTGCTACAGCGTCGACGCCGAACTCGACAAGTCCTTCTACCGCTCCGTCTTCGACTGGCAGGAGCAGGACGTCCCGCTCGGCGAGGTGATGTACACCGTCCTCACCCCGGCCGGCGGCGGCAGCGACGACGCCCACGGCGGGATCATGCAGCTCGGCCCCGAACACACCGCGCGCGGCACCACTTCGCACTGGCTCCCCTACTTCGAGGTCCCCAACGCCGACGCCAGCCTCGCCATCGCCGACACCCTCGGCGCGACCGTACGGATCCCGGCCATGGACGTGCACGGCGTCGGCCGCCTGGCCCAACTGGTCGACCCGCACGGCGCCGTCTTCGCCGTCATCACCAGCGCCAAGCCCGGGGACTGACGCCGAAAGGGTCCCACGGCCCTTCAGAAGGCCCGGGAAGGGGTGCTACGGGCGTAGACAAGACGCGGTGCGGCAGACAGGGGCCTCTAGTCTCTGATCATGACTGAAACGGCTGTTCTGACGATCCGGCGGGCCACCGCCGACGACCTGCCGGCGATCGTGGCCATGCTCGCCGACGACCCGCTGGGTGCCACCCGCGAGAGCCCCGACGACCTCACCCCCTACCGCACCGCCTTCGCCCGCATCGACGGCGACCCGCACCAGCACCTGATCGTCGCCGACCGGGCCGGCCGCACCGTCGGCACCCTCCAACTCACCGTCGTCCCCGGCCTCTCCCGGGCCGGCGCCACCCGCACGATCATCGAGGGCGTCCGCATCCACGCCGACGAACGCGGCAGCGGCCTGGGCACCGAACTGATCCGGTGGGCCGTCGACCGCTCCCGCGAACTCGGCGCCGACCTCGTCCAGCTGACCTCCGACGCGACGCGCACGGACGCACACCGCTTCTACGAGCGGCTGGGATTCGTGGCCTCGCACGTCGGGTTCAAGCTCAAGCTCTGAGAACGCGCTCAAAAGCCCGGAAAACGCGAAGAACCCCCATCCGGGACCCGGATGGGGGTTCTTCTGAAGAATTGTTCGGCGGCGTCCTACTCTCCCACAGGGTCCCCCCTGCAGTACCAT
>NZ_JBHUAL010000272.1:0-10790 GCF_042789775.1 Kitasatospora sp. NPDC056800
CCCGAAGACGGTATGACTAGTTCTTCTGGATCTGGTCGAAGGAGAGCTCGACCGGGGTCTCCCGGCCGAAGATCTCGACCAGGCCCTTGACCTTCTTCGAGTCCGGGTTGATCTCGTTGATGGTCGCCTGGAGGGTCGCGAACGGACCGTCGGTGACGGTGACCGAGTCGCCGACCTCGAAGTCCAGCACCTGGATCTCGCTCGGCTTGATCGGCGAGGGCTTGCCGGCCTCCTTGGCCGCCTGGCGCTCGACGTCGGGGGCGAGCATCTTGACGACCTCGTCCAGGGTCAGCGGGTACGGGTCGTAGGCGTTGCCGACGAAGCCGGTGACACCCGGGGTGTTGCGCACGACGCCCCAGGACTCGGGGGTGAGGTCCATACGCACCAGGACGTAGCCGGGGAGCTTGTTCTGGCGGATGGTCTTGCGGTCGCCGTTCTTGATCTGGACGACCTCCTCCTGCGGCACCTCGGCCTGGAAGATGTACTCCTCGACGTTCAGCGAGACGGCGCGCTGCTCCAGGTTCTGCTTCACCCGGTTCTCGTAGCCGGCGTAGGTGTGGATCACGTACCACTCGCCCGGCATGAAGCGCAGGTCCTCGCGGAACTTGGCGACCGGGTCGACCTCGTCGGCCGACTCCTCCTCGGCCTCCTCGGCGTCCTCGACGGACTCCTCGGCCTCGGCGTCGCCCTCCACGTGCAGCGCGGCCTCCTCGGCGGGCTCGCCGGCCTCGGCCTCGTCGTACGCCTCGACCTCGTCCTCGTCGCTGTCCGCGGCGTCCACGATCTGCTCGGCGGACTCGGCGTCGTCAGCCGGCTCGGCCGCGTCCAGCTCGGCGGCGCCATCCGCCTCGCGGACGGTCTCGTCGGCGTCGTACAGGGGGGACTCAGACACGGTGGCGGCTTCTTTCCTGGAGATGGTGAAGGTGGCGCGCTCCTCGACCGGCCCGGCGGACGGCCGCTCGCGCGGGCGCCAGGTGAGGTCTCGGAGACTTCAACAGTACCGAGTCCACGGTAGCCGCGCGTACGTCCGGCGCCGACAGCTCGACCCGGGCCGAGTAATCGGCCCGGGTCGGGAGGCTGTTCGAGAGGTGGGGCGGCCGGTCAGCCGAAGACCAGGAGGCTCAGCTTGGAGAAGCCGTAGTCCAGGCCGGCCACGAAGGCCATCATGACCACCACGAAGGTGACGACCACGGCGGTGTAGTTGGTGAGCTCGCCGCGGGTCGGCCAGACGACCTTGCGCAGCTCGGCGATGATCTGGCGGTAGAAGAGGGCGGTCCGTGCGAACAGGCCCTTCTTGGCCCGCTTGCCCGACTTCTTCTGCTTGCCGGACTTCTTGTCGCCCTCGGCCGATGCGATCTCGGCAGCGCCGTCGGCACCCTCGGGGTTGCCGCTCTCAGGCGTTGCGGTGGAGCCCGTGGTCTCCGTCACTCGTCCTCACCTGAATCCGGGTCCTGCCGGCTTCGCCGCGCACCCGGTGGGGGCGGCCAGTCGGCTAGCGGTGCTGATCGGTGCCATCTCCGCATCAAGCCCGCTCACTCCTGTGGAGCGAACGGGCTGAAAACGGATCTAGCAGCAGGGCAAGAGGGACTCGAACCCCCAACCGCCGGTTTTGGAGACCGGTGCTCTACCAATTGAGCTATTGCCCTACGGTGCCTCGCGGCTCCGGTGGCGACCAACCTACCGTATCTCCCCCCGCTGTCTGTACAGGCGGTGAAAGCTCCGGTTGTCGGCGGGCCGTCGAGCAGCGAGTGTACGTGGTCGAGGGGTGTTTGGTCGAACTTCTTCTTCCGGCTTCTCTTCCGGACCGGCCGCTCCCCCGGCGGACGTCCGGTCCGGCGGGACCCCTTCCGACGGACCGTCGGGCCGCGATTCGGACGGGAACGTACGGATGCCGATACCCCGATGCCCGGTAGGTCCCGGTTCTGCGACGATGCAGGCATGAGCGCTTCCACCCCGCAGCCCGACCAGTCCATCCGCCCCGCCGACCGCCGGGTCTCCGCCCGGATCGGCGCGATCGCCGAGTCCGCGACCCTCGCCGTGGACGCCAAGGCCAAGGCCCTCAAGGCCGCCGGCCGCCCGGTCATCGGTTTCGGTGCCGGCGAGCCCGACTTCCCCACCCCGGACTACATCGTCGAGGCGGCCGTCGAGGCCTGCCGCGACCCGAAGAACCACCGCTACACCCCGGCGGGTGGCCTGCCCGAGCTGAAGGCCGCGATCGCCGCCAAGACGCTGCGCGACTCCGGCTACGAGGTGGACGCCTCCCAGGTGCTCGTCACCAACGGCGGCAAGCAGGCGATCTACGAGGCGTTCGCGGCGATCCTGGACCCGGGCGACGAGGTCATCATCCCGGCCCCGTACTGGACCACCTACCCGGAGTCGGTCCAGCTGGCCGGCGGCGTCCCGGTGGAGGTCGTCTCCGACGAGACCACCGGTTACAAGGTCTCGGTCGAGCAGCTGGAGGCCGCGCGCACCGAGAACACCAAGGTGGTGCTGTTCGTCTCGCCGTCCAACCCGACCGGCGCGGTGTACACCGAGGCCGAGGCCGAGGCGATCGGCCGCTGGGCGCTGGAGCACGGCCTGTGGGTGCTCACCGACGAGATCTACGAGCACCTGGTGTACGGCGACGCCACCTTCACCTCGCTGCCGGCCCTGCTGCCCGAGCTGGCCGAGAAGTGCATCGTGGTCAACGGTGTCGCCAAGACCTACGCGATGACCGGCTGGCGGGTGGGCTGGGTGGTCGGCCCCAAGGACGTCATCAAGGCCGCGACCAACCTCCAGTCGCACGCCACCTCGAACGTCTCCAACGTCGCCCAGCGCGCCGCCCTGGCCGCCGTGGCCGGCGACCTGGACGCGGTCGCCGAGATGCGCGAGGCCTTCGACCGCCGCCGCAAGACCATCGTGCGGATGCTCAACGAGATCGAGGGCGTGCTCTGCCCCGAGCCCGAGGGCGCCTTCTACGCCTACCCGTCGGTCAAGGGCCTGCTGGGCAAGGAGATCCGCGGCCGGCGCCCGCAGACCTCCGCCGAACTGGCCGCCCTGATCCTGGACGAGGCCGAGGTCGCGGTCGTCCCGGGCGAGGCCTTCGGCACCCCCGGCTACCTGCGGCTCTCCTACGCGCTCGGCGACGCCGACCTGGTCGAGGGCGTCAGCCGGGTCCAGAAGCTGCTCGGCGAGGCCCGCGACTGACCTCGGGTCCGTCCGCCGACGTCAACCCGACGCCAGGGTTTCACCCGGCGCACCGCCCCCTTTCACCCCTTCAGGGGATGTAGAGGGGGCGGTTCCCGTTCAGGGGCCGCATACGGCAGTATCGGTGAATGGAACGCCTGTTGAACCCGCGAGACGTCAGGGGCCTCCCGAAGGCCCACCTGCACCTGCACTTCACCGGCTCGATGCGGCCCGCCACCCTCCTGGAGCTGGCGGACAAGCACGGCGTCCGGCTGCCGGAGGCGCTCAGCTCCGGCGAGCCGCCCCGGCTGCGGGCCACCGACGAGCGGGGCTGGTTCCGCTTCCAGCGGCTGTACGACACCGCCCGCTCGGTGCTGCGGGACGAGGAGGACATCCGCCGGCTGGTCCTGGAGACCGCCGAGGACGAGCGGCGGGACGGCTCCCGCTGGCTGGAGATCCAGGTCGACCCGACGTCGTACGCGCCCCGGCTGGGCGGACTGATCCCCGCCCTGGAGCTGATCCTGGACGCGGTGGAGCACGCCGCCGCGGCGACCGGGGTGGGCATCCGGGTCCTGGTCGCGGCCAACCGGATGAAGTCCCCGATGGACGCCCGGACGCTGGCCCGGCTGGCCGTCCGCTACGCCGACCACGGGGTGGTCGGCTTCGGCCTCTCCAACGACGAGCGCCGGGGCCTGGCCCGGGACTTCGACCGGGCCTTCGCGATCGCCCGCAACGGCGGGCTGCTGGCGGCCCCGCACGGCGGCGAGCTGTCCGGCCCGGAGTCCGTCCGGGACTGCCTGGACGACCTGGGCGCCGCCCGGATCGGCCACGGCGTACGGGCCGCCGAGGACCCCCGGCTGATGGAGCGGCTGGCGGACCGGCAGGTCACCTGCGAGGTCTGCCCGTCCTCCAACGTCTCGCTCGGCGTCTACGAGCGCCCCGAGGAGGTGCCGCTGCGCCGGCTCTTCGACGCCGGGGTGCCGCTCGCCCTGGGCGCGGACGACCCGCTGCTGTTCGGCAGCCGGCTGGCCGCCCAGTACGAGCTGGTCCGGGACGTGCTGGGCTTCTCCGACGCCGAACTCGCCGAGCTGGCACGGCAGTCGGTGCGCGGCTCGGTCGCGCCGGAGGCCGTCCGCAAGGAGCTGCTGGCGGACATCGACGCCTGGCTGGTCGGCGACCGCGCCCCCGCGGAAGCGGCCGCCGTACCCGCCTAGCCGCTGCTAGAGCTTGACGCCCACCATCACCGGCTCGTTCACCAGCTCCACCCCGAAGGCCGCGCGGACCCCGTCCCGGATCTCCCGGGCCAGCGCCAGCAGGTCCTCGGCGGTGGCCGAGCCGCGGTTGGTGAGCGCCAGGGTGTGCTTGGTGGAGAGCGTCGCCGGGCCGCCGCCGTAGCCCTTGCCGAAGCCCGCCCGGTCGATCAGCCAGGCCGCCGAGGTCTTGGTGCAGCCCTCCGGGGCCGGGTAGGCGGGGGCGTCCTCGGTGCCCGGGCGGGTGCGGAAGGACTCGTACTGCGCGGCCGTGAGCACCGGGTTGGTGAAGAAGGAGCCCGCCGACCAGGTGTCGTGGTCCGCCGGGTCCAGCACCATGCCCTTGCCGGAGCGCAGCAGCAGCACCGCCGTCCAGGCCGTGCCGACCGCCACCCGGGCGCCCGGCTCGACGCCCAGGTGCCGGGCGGTCTCGGCGTAGCGGACGGGGGTGGAGAGCCCGTCGTTGTCCTCCAGGCGGAACCGCACCCGCAGCACCACGTAGCGGTCCGGCTCGGCCTTGAAGCGGCTGTGCCGGTAGGAGAACCCGCACTCGGCGTTCGAGAGGGTGACGACCTCGTCGGCGGTGCGGTCGTACGCGACCACCTCGGTGATCGACTGGGCGACCTCCTGGCCGTACGCGCCCACGTTCTGCACCGGGGTGGCGCCCGCGGAGCCGGGGATGCCGGCCAGGAACTCGATGCCCGCCAGCCCGTGGTCGCGCACGGTGCGGTGGACCACCTCGGACCAGGTCTCGCCGGCCGCGACCTCCAGCGCGGTGCCGTCCAGGGCGAAGCCCTCGGTGGCGATCCGCAGCACGGTGCCGGGGAAGCCGGCGTCGCCGATCACCAGGTTGGAGCCGCCGCCGAGGACGAGCAGCGGCTCGCCGGCCGCGTCGGCCTCGCGGACGGCGGCGATCACCTCGTCGTCGGTGTGGGCGGTCACCAGGCGGCGGGCCGGGCCGCCGAGCCGGAGCGTGGTCAGCGGGGCGAGGGGGGCGTCGTTTTCTACCAGCACGCCCACCAGCGTACGGGGGAGGGGTCCGCCGACCGGAACGCGATTCCCGTCGGCGGGCCCCTCCCCTACGCCCCCGTTCAGACCCGGGCCGGCTCGGCCCGGTCCGCCGCCCGCTCCCCCGCCGCCGCGACCGGCGCCTTCCGCCGCCGCGGGATGAACACCGCGGCGAGCGCGCCGAGCCCGACGGCGGCGGCGCCGACGTACAGCGCGGGCACCAGCCCGTCCGTGAAGGCCCGCACCGACTGGTAGCCGCCCTGCCCCGAGAACACCGCCGCGAGCACGGCGACCCCGAGCGCCCCGCCGACCTCGCGCAGCGCGTTGTTGGCGCCGGAGGCGATCCCCTGCTCCTGCGGCCGGACGCTGGCCATCACCAGCTGGGCGGTCGGGCCGAAGTACAGCGACATGCCGATCCCGCAGATCACGGTGGCCGGTATCTGGGCGACGTAGTCGAGGCCGGTGCTCCCGTCCACCACCAGGCCGTACAGCGCCAGGCCCGCGGCCTGCAGCGCCAGCCCGGCGACCACGATCGGCCGGCCGCCGATCCGGTCGGAGAGGATGCCCGCGATCGGCGAGACCAGCAGCGGCATCGCCGTCCACGGCAGCATCCGGATGCCCGCCTCCTGCGGGCTGAAGCCGCCGACGCCCTGGAGGTACTGGCTGATCAGGAAGATCGAGCCGAACATCCCCAGGTACATCAGCAGGCTGGCCGCGTTGACGGCGGAGAAGGCCCGGCTGCGGAACAGTCGCATCGGCAGCATCGGGTGGGCGGCGACCCGCTGCTCGTACCGGACGAAGGCGGCCAGCAGCAGGGTGCCGCCGATCAGGGCGCCGAGGACCAGCGGGCTGGTCCAGCCGTCCGGGTTGCCGCGGATCAGGCCGAGGACGACGCCGAACATCCCCAGGCTGACCAGCAGGGTTCCGGGCACGTCCAGGGCCCGGCCCGGGCCCCGGCTCTCGCCGAGCCGCAGGTAGGCCAGCGGCAGCAGGACGAGGCCGACCGGGACGTTCACCCAGAAGATCCACTGCCAGGAGAAGTGCTCGGTCAGCGAGCCGCCGATCAGCGGCCCCGCGGCGACGGCGAGGCCGCTGACCCCCGACCAGATGCCGAAGGCCATCCCCCGCTTGCCCTCGGGCACCGCGGCGGTGAGCAGGGTGAGGGTGAGCGGCATCATCACCGCGGCCCCGGTGCCCTGGACGGCGCGGGCGGCGATCAGTTCGCCGATGCCCGGGGATAGCGCGGCCGCAGCGGAGCCGGCGGTGAAGACCGCCAGCCCGACCAGGAAGATCCGGCGGCGGCCGAAGCGGTCGCCGAGGGCGGCGCCGAACATCAGCAGCACGGCGAAGCTCAGGGTGTAGGCGCTGACCGTCCATTCGAGGTCGGACAGTCCGCCGCCGAGCTCCTCGCGGATCGACGGCAGCGCGGTGGTGACCACCAGGTTGTCCAGGGCGGCCATGAAGCTGGCCGCGCTGACGATCACCAGGGTCCAGACCGCCGCTCTGCCCATGGCAGGTTTCTCCGTCATGACGTCCCCCAGGTTCCTTAGGTAGTTATTGCTCAATAACTTCTTTGGGCCGAAAAGAGGCCGCACGGACACCCCGTGCGGCCCGTCCATCCGGGCGGCGCGCCTACTCGGGCGGCTCGCACCCGTCGAAGCCGGCCCAGATCCGGTGGTCCGGCGGATAGCCGAGCGCCACCAGGGTGTTGATCAGCATCCCGTACGCGAAGAACTGCGTGGCGTCCTTCATTCCGCCGCCGATCCGGATCCTGACCCGGTCGAACAGGTCCTCCCACAGCAGCCGGGCGGTCTCCCCCACCTCGTCCTCACCGGCCGCCCTGGCCGCGGACGCCGAGACGTAGAGCTGCATCTGCATCATGAGCTGGTCGCCGTTCTCGACCAGGCCCAGGTACGCGGTGGACATCGCCTCCGCGGCCGCCTCGCCGGACAGCCCGGCCGAGGCCTCGTCGAACACCCGCCAGGTCTCCTCGACGCAGCGCTCGGCGGCCGCGGCGAAGATCGCCTGCTTGCTCGGGAACAGCCGGAACAGGTACGGCTGCGAGACGCCCACCCGGCGGGCGATCGCCTCGGTGGAGGTGCCGTGGTACCCGCCCCGGGCGAACTCGGTCAGGGCGGCCCGGACGACGCTCTCGCGCCGCTCCTCCGCGCTCATCCGGATGCTCGACTTCGCCATGGGCCCCAAGTTAGTGGCCAATCACTATCTACGCAAGGCCCGCGCCGGCGGCCGGAGATCCCGTACGGGACCCCGGCCGCCGCGACCCCCGGGGCCGCTCAGCCGAGCCGGACGACGGCCCGGGACATGCCGAGCACCTTCTGGCCGCCCGTGGTGGCCAGCAGGTCGACCTGCACCCTGCGGTCGTCCAGCTTCTTGGCGACCTTGGCCGAGACCTCGACCACCGCGCCGACCCCGTCGTTCGGCACCGGCACCGGCCGGGTGAACCGCACGCCGTACTCGACCACCGCGGCCGGGTCGCCGACCCAGTCGGTGACCACCCGGATCGCCTCGGCCATGGTGAACATGCCGTGCGCGATCACGTCCGGCAGGCCGACCTCCAGGGCGAACTTCTCGTTCCAGTGGATCGGGTTGAAGTCCCCCGAGGCCCCCGCGTACCGCACCAGTGTGTCGCGGGTCACCGGGAAGGACTGCGCCGGCAGCTCGGTGCCGACCTCGACCTCGTCGTAGTCGATCGCCATCGCGCTCACTCCCCCGCCTCGTCGGCGGCCCGGGCCACCAGGGTCATGACCGACGTCACAACGTGCCCGCCGGTCGCGTCCGTCACCTCGCCACGCACGGTGAGCACGTCGTTGCCCGCCAGCGACTTGATGTTGTCGATGGTCACCGTGACCGACAGCCGGTCGCCGGCCCGCACCGGGCGGGTGTAGGCGAACTTCTGGTCGCCGTGCACCACCCGGCTGAAGTCCAGACCCAGCTCCGGGTCCTCGACCACCTGGCCGGCCGCGCGGTAGGTGATCACGAACGGGAAGGTCGGCGGGGCGATCACGTCGGGGTGCCCCAGCGCCTTCGCCGCCTCAAGGTCGGTGTACGCCGGGTTGGCGTCGCCGACCGCGGTCGCGAACTCGCGGATCTTCTCCCGGCCGACCTCGTACGGCTCGGTGGGCGGGTAGCTACGCCCGATGAAGGAGGGGTCGAGCGCCATGGCGGCTCCTCGGAACGCGGGTGGATACGAAAAAAACTCCGGGCCGCACCCCCTGTGAGGGATGCGGCCCGGAGCAAGAGACCTGAATTCACACAGGCCCGTCGCCCTGCAAGAGGGTCAGCGGGTCTCGCGGTGCGCGGTGTGCGAGTTGCAGCGGGGGCAGTGCTTCTTCATCTCAAGACGGTCCGGGTCGTTACGCCGGTTCTTCTTGGTGATGTAGTTCCGCTCCTTGCACTCCACGCAGGCCAGCGTGATCTTCGGGCGGACGTCGGTGGCAGCCACGGGAGTGCCTTCCTTGGACAACGAATAAGAACACAACAAGAGTAGCCGACCGGGAGTGCGATCTCCCGACCGACTACGCGGGGTAGCGGTGACCGGACTTGAACCGGTGACACAGCGATTATGAGCCGCTTGCTCTACCAACTGAGCTACACCGCCACAGTGATCCGCGGCACAGCCGGAGCTGACCGCTTCTCACCAGAGCCCCCATGCGGAATCGAACCGCAGACCTTCTCCTTACCATGGAGACGCTCTACCGACTGAGCTATAGGGGCGAACGAGGAAGAGATTACACGTTTCGCGCCCGGAGGTGAAATCCGTATCCCGCGGCGAAGACCGCAGGTGGGCGAGGGGTACGGACGGACGATCCAAGGCCCGGCGTTCGATCGGCCCGCGAGCCGCACGGCCCGACCCGATACGACTATTGCCCGCCTCCCGGCGACCCGCCCCCCGGGCCCATAGGCTCGACGCTCATTGATCGGGAGGACTGGCCGGCGGTACGGGCCAGCCGTACGGGGCCGACCGCACGGGCCGGCCCGAGAAGGAGCCGGGCGATGGACAGCGCAGCCGCCGACGGGCCGCACTCCGGGCCCGGCCCGGCGGCCAACCCGCTCGGGCACGGCCCGGTCCTGCTCCTCACCGGCGCCCGGCTGGCGGACGGGCGGGTGGTGGACGTCCGGATCAGCGGCGACCGGATCCAGGCGGTCGGCACCGTCGGCAGCCTCGGCCCGCTGCCCGCCCTGCCCGGCGCGCCCACCGTCACCACCGGCGCCCGGATCGACCTGCGCGGCTACCTGCTGCTCCCGGCCCCCGCCGAGGCGCACGCCCACTACGACACCGCCTTCTCCGCCGCCCTGCCCACCCCGCCGCCGGACACCCCGGCCGACCTCACCCGCCGGGTCACCGAGGCCGCGCTGACCTCGCTCGGCTACGGCGCCACCGCCCAGCGCACCCACGTCCGGATCGGCGACGTGCACGGGCTGCGCCGGCTGGAGGCGGTGCTGACCGCCCGGCAGGCACTGGGCGGGCTGGCCGAGCTCCAGGCGGTGGCGATGCCCCGGCTGCTCACCGGACGGGCCGGCGCGGACGGCCGGGCGCAGCTGCGCGAGGCGCTCAAGCTGGGCGCCACGGCGGCCGGCGGCTGCCCGGAGCTGGACCCGGACCCGGCCGGGTACGTGCAGCTGCTGCTGGAGGCCGCCCGGGAGGCGGACTGCCCGGTGGACCTGCACACCGGCGCCGGCGACGCCGCCCAACTCGCCCGGATGACCGGGGCGTTGGCCCCGCTGCGACCCCGGGTGGCACTCGGCCCGTGCGGGGCGCTGCCCCGGGGCGCGTCGACGGTGCTGGCGACCAGCGGGGTCCGGGTGGTCTGCCTGCCGCAGAACGGCTGCTGCACCGGCATGGAGGGCCGCTCGGCGGGCCTGCGGCCTGGCCTGGTACGGGAGTTGGCGGCCGCCGGGGTGCCGCTGGCGGCGGGCAGCGGGGCGCTGCGCGACCCGTCCAACCCGGTCGGCCGGGCGGATCCGCTGGAGTCGGCCTACCTGCTGGCGGCCGGTGGGGAGTTGACCCCGGAGGCGGCGTACGACGCGGTGGCGAACCAGGCCCGGGCGGCGCTCGGCCTGGCACCCGTCCGGGTGGACGCCGGGTTCCCGGCGGAGCTGCTGGCGGTGCGCGGGGACAGCCTGGCCGGGGCGCTCGCGGGCGGGCACAGCCGGCTGGTGGTGCACAGCGGCCGGGTGGTCAGCCGGACCAGCGCGGTCCGGGAGTTCGCGGACACGGTGGCGCTGGCGCTGCCCCGGCAGTCCGGGGGCGGGGACGGCTGAGCCGGTCCCGGAGTGGGCCTGATGGCCCCTGACGGCAGATGGGGGCGGGCCCCAGGGGGGGGGGGGCCCCCCCCCCCCCCCAGG
>NZ_JBHUAL010000273.1:0-10760 GCF_042789775.1 Kitasatospora sp. NPDC056800
GGTCTTCACGGTGGGGAACTCCGCGAAGACCACCGCCCCGCGCGTTCGCGCCCGCACGGCCGCGGTCGGCGGCTACCGGCGGGCGAGGGTCGCCGTGACCGCGTCGCGGGCGGCGTCGCGGACGTCGGCCTCGGTGGAGAGCCAGGCGAGGTGGCCGTCGGGGCGGACGAGGGCGGCGGTGACGCCGGACCAGGCCGGGCGGTGGCCCGCTGGGCGGTCGCCGGCCGGCGGGGCGGTGCGGACGTCGAGGCCGGGCGTCACGTCGTGGGCCAGCGGCGCGAGCGGCGACGGGGCGCCGGGGGCGGTGGCGAGGTCGAACAGGACGTAGCGGCCGCGGCGCAGCAGGGGCAGCAGCGTGCCGCCGCCGTGGACGGGGAGGTCGGGGGCGCGGGTGCCGGTGAGCGGGTGGGCGCCGGACGGGTCGGCGGGCGGGTAGGTGACGGCGAGCCCGGCGGAGCGCAGGGCCAGGGTGTCGGAGAACTCCGGGACACCGGCGATGAGTTCGCCCAGCAGGTCGCGCATGGCGAGGTTCTCCGGGGTGTAGGTGGTCATCAGGCCGGTCTGCGCGCGGGTGCTGCGCAGCAGCTCGGCGCCGACCGGGTGGCGTTCGGCGTGGTAGCTGTCGAGCAGGCCGTCGGGGGCGGTGCCGGCGAGGGTCTGGGCGAGCTTCCAGCCGAGGTTGCCGGCGTCCTGGAGGCCGACGTTGAGGCCGGGGCCACCGGCGGGGAAGTGGGTGTGGGCGGCGTCGCCGGCGAGCAGGACCCGGCCGTGGCGGTAGTGCTCGGCCTGGCGGGTGGCGTTGCCGAAGGTCGAGATCCAGCGCGGGTCGCGCATGCCGTAGTCGGTGCCGGTGATCCGTCGGACCCGGGTGCGGAGCTCCTCGACGGTGGGGGTCTCGAGCCGTTCCCGGACGCTCCGCGCGTCGTTGCCGACCACGCGGTGGAGGCCGTCGGGCAGCGGGAAGACCATGACGGTGCCGTGCTCGTTGGAGACGGAGTGCGCGGCCGGCGGCGCGTCGAGGACGACGTCGGCCATCCAGGCCCACCGGGTGGCGGAGGTGCCGGGGAAGCCGATGCCGGCGGCGGTGCGCACGGTGCTGCGGCTGCCGTCGCAGCCGACCAGGTAGGCCGCGCGCAACTGCCGGGGCCCGGCCGGGGTGTCGACGTCGACGGTCACCGCGTCCTCGTGCCGTGTCAGCCCGGTCACCCGGTGCTCGCGCAGCAGGCGGACGCCGACGGCCTCGGCGTGGGCGGCGATGAGTTCCTCGGTGCGCGCCTGCGGCAGGGCGAGGGTGAACGGGTAGGGCGTGTCCAGCCGGGAGAAGTCCATCCGGCTGGTGAGCGAGGCGAAGTGTCCGCTGGGCACCCGCAGTCCTTCGGCGAGGAACGGCGCCACCAGCCCCCGGGCGGCGAACAGTTCGAGGCTGCGCGGGTGGACGGTGAGGGCGCGGGAGTGCGGGTCGGGCTCGGCCCGGGTCTCCAGCACGGTCACGTCCACGCCGTGGAGCCGCAGCTCGCAGGCGAGCCAGAGGCCGACCGGTCCGCCGCCGGCGATGACGACCGGGTGCGTGGCGTCCGGTGCGGTGTCGGGGGCGGAGGCGTGCGTGCGGGTGTGCGTGGCTTCGGACATGGCGAAGCCCCCTTTCTTGGTCACTGACCAACGATGGCTCCTCCAGTACACTTGGTCGGTGACCAAGAATCAACCCCGGACCACCGCGCGGCCCCGGCTCGACCCGACCGCCGTGGTGAACGCCGCGCTCGAACTGCTCGACGAGAAGGGCGCCGACGCCGTGTCCCTGCGCGGCACGGCCGAACGCCTCGGCGTACGGATGAACACCGTGCTCTGGCACGCCAAGACCAAGGCCCGGCTGCTGGAGCTGATGGCCGAGGCGATCGTCGCCGAGGTCCGGTTCTCCGACCTGCCCGAGGCCCCGGCCGAGCGCGTGCGCGAACTGGCCCGCCGCTACCGCCGCAGCCTGCTCGCCCACCGCGACGGCGCGGCCGTCGTCGCGGGCACCTACGCCGCCGAACCCGCGACCCTCGGCTTCGCCGACCACGTCGTGGCGGCCCTGCTCAGCACCGGACTCGACGAACGCCGGGCCGCCTGGACGTTCTGGAGCATCCAGTACCTGACGCTCGGCCTGACCCAGGAGGAACAGGCCCTCCGCGCCTCCGACGAGGAGCACACCCTCGGCCCCGCACTCGCCGACGGAGGCTACCCCGCGCTCGACCGGGTGGCCCGGCACATGGAGGACACCGCGTTCGACGAGCGCTTCGAGTTCGGCCTCGACCAGCTGCTGCGCCCCCTCCGGGAGGCCGAGGAGGGGTGACGCGGGCTCCGGGCGGCGGGGCCCGGACACGACGACCGGCAGGCCGTCCGGCTTTCGTCATGCGGCACGGACTCGACCCGGCGCTCCGGTGGACGCCGGTGGTGAACGCCCGCCCGCTGCGCCGGGTGCGCGCCCTGGTGCGACGGCGGCGGGCGTCGCACACTGGCGGGGCGACAGTAACCCCGGGTAACGCACGCGCCACCGTCAGCAGGGGGATGCCGATGGAGTACGTACCGATCCTGCGTGGCAAGGCGGGCGAGTTCATCGCCCTTCGCAACATCAGCGCCGACGTCCAGGCGCGCATCCGCCCGCTCCTCGAAGTCCACCCCGACCAGCGCCTGGCCGACGTCGTGCAGACCTTCGCCGACCACGCCGGGGACCACCTGCCCGGCAACCTCACCGTGACCGTCGACTGCGGGCAGCTCTGGCAGTACGGCGCCGTGGGGACCGGCTTCCGCGGCCACGCGATGCGCTGGCTCAGCGACGCCTTCCGCGAGTGGCTCCACACGCTCGTCCCCGCCTTCCGCACCACCGACCCGGACGGCTCCCTCGACGAGACCCGCCAGGCCCAGCTCGCCCACGGCGCCGGAGGGTGCCTGCGCGTCGACCTCAACCACCTGCCCCACGGCCCCCGGGAACTGACCGAGGACGTCCGCCGCACCCTCGACGCCGTCGTGCTCAAGCCGCCGGACACCGACCTGCTGCTCGACGCCGGCTACCTCCCCGACGCCGACACGGTCACCGGCCTCGTGCCACGGGCAACCGAGGTCCTGGCCTGGGCCCGCGCACTGCCCTGGCGGCGCATCGCGCTCGCCGGCGGCGCGTTCCCGCCGTCCCTGCGCCGCGTCACGCCCCACGTCCTCACCGCGCTGCGCCGCCACGACCTCGACCTCTGGGAGCGCGTCGCCGGGCGGGCCGGAGGCCGACCGCCCGACTTCGGCGACCACGGCGTCACCCACCCCGAGCCGCCCGCTCCCGCCCGCGTGCGAGCCGCACCCGTCAACCTGCGCTACACCAGCGGGCGGCACTGGCACGTCGTGCGGGCCGTCGGCATGGCGGGGATCGACACGCTCCGGCTGTGCCGCGAACTCACCCGGGCCGAGGTCTGGTTCGGCGGTCGGACGAACGACGAACTGTCCTGGGGGGACGGTGAGATCCGCCTCCGGGCCGACGGCCTCGCGGCCGGTCCCGGCGGCCCCAGCCAGCGGCGCGCCTGGGAGACCTCCCACCACCTGGCCGCCGTCACCCGGTCCATCGCGGAGCGGGGACGGCCCTGACGGTGCCGCCCGCACGCGGGGCCGTGACGCCTACGGGTGACGCCTACTGGCCGACGTCAGGACGGCAAGGCAATTTGGACCGAGCAATGCACCCGCTCGGTGATCATTTGTCGGACAGGCTCCAGCCCTGCCGCTCCAGCCATTCCAAAATCACCTGGTTGGTTTCTTCCGGCATTTCCTCCTGGATCCAGTGACCGCAGTCCAGGCCGACCACTTCCACGTTGGGCACGAACTCTGCCAGTCTTTCGAACCTCGGGATCGCGAAGTCCTGGTCGCCGTAGATCATGAGGGCGGGCTGCTTGATGATCGGGTCCGCGTCCGCCAGCTGGTGCCAGTCGCGGTCGAGGTTCCTGTACCAGTTGATGCCGCCGGTGAATCCCGACGTCTCGAACGCGGCGACGTAGACGGCCAGGTCGCTGTCGCTCATGACGGGCTCACCGAGTGCTGTTTCCGCCTTGGCGAGGTTGATGAACGCCATGCCCGGTTCTGGGGATGCGGGGGGCACGTTCTTCCGGTAGAGGTTGCGGAGGAACCGGGAGGTGTTGGCATCGAATGCGGCGTCCGCGACGCCCGGCTGCCGGTTGAAGTGGACGAAATAGAAGTCGCCGCCGAGGAAGGTCTCCATGACCTCGATCCACGGCGTTTCTCCGCGCTCCTGGTAAGGCAGGCTCAGGTTGATCAGCTTGTTCACCCGGTCGGGGTGCAACAGGGTCAGCCCCCAGACGACGAACGCACCCCAGTCATGGCCGATGAAGGTGGCGTCCTCGTAGCCGTAGTGGTCCAGGAGCGCGACGAGGTCACCCGTCAGGTGTTCGATGTCGTAGTCCGTCACCTCGGTCGGGCGGGATGAGTTGCCATAGCCCCGCTGGTTCGGTGCGATGACGTGGTAGCCGGTCGCTGCGAGGACGGGCATCAGGTGACGCCAGGAGAAGGCGTGCTCCGGCCAGCCGTGGCAGAGCACGATGGGCTTGCCCTTGTTCTCTCGGCCTGCCTCGAAGACTTCGAGCTCCACACCGTTGACCTGGACGAGGGTGGGCTCGGGAAATTCTGCTGGATTGAACACTGCATTTCCTCTCTGGGGCGTTCGCCGGCGGTCGACCTCCTCGATGAGGCCATGTCGCCATCGTGCTCCCCAAACCGGTCACCCCATGACCGGTTTCCATGAGACTTTTGTCAGCATGCGATCCGATCGGCTGGTGGCCGTACTCCTCCTGCTCCAACGGCGCGAGCAGGTGACAGCCGCAGAGGTCTCCCGAGAGCTGGACGTCTCCGAGCGCACCGCCCGCCGCGACCTCGACGCCCTGGCCATGGCCGGGGTGCCCGTGTACTCCGTACAGGGCCGAGGTGGCGGCTGGCGCCTCGTGGGCGGCGCTCGTACCGACCTGTCCGGGTTGACCGCCAGTGAGGCCCGCGCCCTGTTCCTGGCCGTCGGTCCGGCCTCGGATGCGACGCCGGCGATGAAGGCAGCCCTGCGCAAGCTCGTCCATGCCCTGCCGAAGCCCTTCCAGGTGCAGGCCGAGGCAGCGGCGGCGTCGCTGGTCGTGGACCCGCAGCGATGGGGGGCGAGCCGGATCGAGCACCGGCCGCCGCGCTTCCTCGACGAACTCCAGGACGCGGTGATCAGCGGCGTCCAGGTGTCGCTCGGCTACGTCGACAGCAAAGGCGTCGAAACCCGGAGAACCGTCCACCCGCTGGGCATCGTCGCCAAAGGTCCTGTGTGGTACCTCGTCTCCAACACCGGGACCGGCCGACGGGTCTTCCGGATCGACCGCGTGTCGTCCGCTGACCCGACCGGCGACCCTGTGCACCGACCCGGGGACTTCGACCTTGCCGAGAGCTGGAATGAGATCGCCGAAGAGGTCGATCGCAAACGAACGCCGCTGGAGGTCCAGGCGGTATGCACACCCGACGGGATAGGCATACTCCGGATGGCGCTCGGCGACCGGCTCGACGTGGGAGGTTCCACGACCGATGGCCGCATCGAGGTCGTGATCCGCGGCCCCAATGAGTACATCCTCGCCGGCGAGCTCTCCGGGCTGGTCGAATGGGTCGAGGTGACCGGCCCTCCGGGTGTGCGAGACCACCTGGCCTCGATCGGCAACGCCCTCGTCGAACGATACGGCCGGCCGCGCACCCGCGGAGACCTTCACCCGTCTTGAAGCGGACGAGGCAGGGCTTCGCGAACAGTTCCGTTCAACAGGGTGGGTTCGTCCGTTCCGACAGTCGCCTGGTCACGAGTCGGCGGGCCTGCCGGGCCCTCAGGTTCCGGGTCGCCGGAACGGCTTGAGCCGCACCCCCTCCAGGCTGTCGGCGATCAGCTGGTCCAACCGCCGCTCCCGGGTCTCGTCCCGCTTGGCACTGATCACATGGTGGATCGCCGACTTGCGGTAGGACGGCGCCTGCCCGCTGAACCACTCCCACGCCCGCGGTTCCGCTTGGAAACGAGCCAGCTGCGCCGCCTCGAACTCCCAGACCGGCTTCTCCTCGCGGTCCCGGTCACGGGCTTCGAACACCGCGATGCCGGCCGGCCGCATGAGCCCCTGCGCGGTCAGCTCCTCGATCTTGCGGAGGTTGACCTGGCTCCAGTTGCCGCGCGGCCTGCGCGGGGTGAACCGGATCGTCCAGGAGAAGTCGTCGATCGGGCTCTGCCGGCCGTCGATCCAGCCGTAGCACAGGGCCTGGTCGACCGCCTCCGACCAGCTCAGGGTGGGCTTGCCCGTTCCCTTCTTCCACATGCCCACCCGGCATTCGGAGGCAGTCGCATGGTGCTCCTCCAGCCAGTCCCGGAACTCCTCAGGACTTGAGAAGAAGGTTGGTTCCATGCGCGGTGCTCCCGTCGGTCGTCTCGTCGGTTCCATTGAACCCGTCGGGTGCGACAATCCGAGACCTGGGCGAAGCTACTGGAACACGTTCAGGTCGACGATGCGGTGGGCCGGGGGGAGTGGACGGTTGCCGTGGACTCCACGGTGTACGGGTGCGGCCCGCGTGTTCAGGCCATTCCCGGGTGCGGGCGCCCGAACCCGTCGCCCTGGCGGGCAGGATGGCCGGCAGCCCGCGCCCCGCCCGGCCGGGCCTCGACGACCGATCGGAAGGCAGGAACCAGCGATGCCGAAGAGCCCACGGCGATTCTCGGCGGTGGCCACCGTCTGCGCCGCACTCATCAGTGCGGTGGGCCTCCTCGCACCGACCGCGCAGGCGCAGGTGCGGACAGGGGCACCGGCGTCGGTGCTCGCCGCACCGGACGCGGAGACGGGCCTGCCGAGGGACACCGGAACTCCCCCGGGCACCGAGGGCCAGTCCACCACGGTCACCCGTCCCGACGGCACCCAGGCGCGGTTCGCGGTCTTCTCGACCGACTACGCCACCGGCCAGACCATCTGGTACCGGACGCAGTCCGCCCCCGGCGGCCCGTTCGGCGCCTGGAGCCAGGTCAACGGCATGAGCCTCAACTTCCAGAACCTGGTGCTCACCGCCGCCGCGGACGCCGACGGCGCCCTGGAGGTGTTCACCATCGGATACCAGTCGTCGGTCCTGGTACGGATCCACCAGGCCGGCCCGGACGGTCCGTGGTCGGCGCCCGAGCCCTTCGGCCCCGCCGGGGCGGGCGTGCCGAGGTTCTTCGGGCCACCGGTGGCCTTCCAGCGGGCGGACGGCACGCTGGCCTTCTTCGAGGTCTACCAGGGCTCGGGCAGCCCGCGGTTGTACGTCAACGAGCAGAGCGCCCCCGGGGTCTGGGGCTCCTGGAACGATCTGGGATCCGGCCCGCTCCCGGCGGGGGTGGCCACTCCCTCCTCCGTCACGCAGTCGGCGGACGGGCGGCTGACGGTGCTCGCGCACATGTGGAACGCCACGTCGTGGACGGCCCGGATCTCCGAGCAGGCTCCGGGCGGCCCCTGGGACCCCTGGCAGGACTGCCGGAACGGCGGCTGCGCCGCGGGCTGACCCCGGCACCCGCCACCCGTATCCGAGCGGCGCCCCGCACGTGAACCCCTCCTGGCCTCCCGGGAGTTGCGTGCGGGGCCCGCCGCGTCCCCGCTCCGAGGCCGGTCCCGAAACCGGTCGACCGGCGGACTGATACGACGTCATGGAGCTCCCGTAGTACGGTCGAGGACACAGACGTCGACACGAGGGGGCTCGGATGCTGTCCGAAGCGTTGACCGCACTGGCCGCGGCAGGGGGAACGGCGGTGATGACCGCCGCCGGTACAGAGGCCTGGGAGGGCTTCCGGCGCAAGGTGGCGGACTGGTTCGGCCGCGGTGACGGTGGGCGCGAGACCGTCGAACTGGAGCGGCTCGACCGCACCGCTGCCGAGCTCGCCGGCGCCGAGGCCGGGCAGCTGGAGCGGCTCCGGATCCGTCAGGAGGCCTCCTGGCAGGCCAGGTTCGAGGCCTTCCTGGAGGCTCTGCCGGAGGAGGAGCGGGAGCGGGCCGGCGAGGCGCTGCGGGCTCTGCTGGAGGAGGCCGCAGCCCGGGGTTCCCAGGTCTCGGCCGGGGCCGGCGGGCTGGCCGTCGGCGGGAACGTGCAGGTCAGTGCCGATCGCGGCTCGGTCGCCGCCGGGGTGATCCACGGGGGTGTGTCCATCGGCCGCCCTTCGGTGCCGGATCCGACCGAGGGCTGAACGGACCGGCGGAGCAGAGCCCAGCAGCGCCGTCCGGCGCCGAGGTGCGGGCGGAGAACCACAGCGTCGCGGTCGGCCACGCGGACCAGGTGTCGTACTTCACCGGTCGTCGGGCGCCCGCGGGTTACCCGCTCCAGGTCGGCGTCGTGCCGAACGCCGCGCACCGCTTCCAGCACCGGCCCCTGCCCGACGCACCGGCGGGATACCGGGTCCTGCTCGGGACCGCCGGGGTCGGCAAGACCCAGCTGGCCGCGTACGAAGCCCGCACCGCCTGGCAGCAGGGGCGGCTCGACCTGCTGGTCTGGGCCGCCGCCGGTAGCCGGGCGGCGATCCTGGCCGCCTACGCCCGGACCATGGCCGAACTGAACGGCACCGAACCGGGCGACGCCGAGCTTGGTGCGCGGGAGTTCCTCGCCTGGTTGCGGCCGGGCGGAGCCGGGCAGACGGTGCGCTGGATGATCGTGCTGGACGGCCTGGCCGACCCCGAAGACCTGCGCGGGCTCTGGCCACCGGACGACCCGCACGGGCGGACCGTGATCACCAGCTGGCGCCGGGACGTGGCGCGCGAGGGGTCGGACCGGCACGTGGTCACCGTGCCCGTGTTCAGCCCCGCCGAGGCCCACGACTACCTCACGGCGGTGCTGAACACCGCAGACCGGGCCGAGTCGCCCGGGCAACTCTCGGTGCTGGCCGAGGAGTTGGGTCGCCTTCCGCTCGCCCTCGCGCAGGCCGCCCGGTACCTGACCGGCACCGGGCTGAGCTGCGCGGAGTACCTGGACCGGCTGCGGGACGGGGAACACCGGCTGGCCGACCTGGTGCCGGCCCCGGGCAGGCTGCCGGACGGACAGGGCGAACCACTCCCGCACATCTGGGACCAGGCCCTGCGACAGGTTGATCCGGCTGCCAGGCGGCTGCTGGAACTGCTCGCTCCGCTGGACCCGGCGGGAGTACCCCGGCCCGTGGTGGACAGGCTCACCGGGCAGGCCCTGCGACAGCCCGGGGAAGAGGCCAAGGAGACCGGAAGCGACCGGCTGCTCGACCTGTTGCACCGGTGCTGCCTGGTCGAGCACGACCCTTCGAACGAGCAGCGGAGGGTCCGCGTCCACCCCCTGGTGCAGCGGGCAGCCCACGAGAGCGTGCCGGCGCACCGGTCGGACGAGTCGATCGACCTCGCCGTCGAGGCACTCCTGGCCGGGACGGTGGTGAACCCCGAGCGCGGTTGGGAGCCCAGGTACGACGCGTTCTACGGACAGGCGCTCAGAGCGGAGGAGGTCGAGTCCTTGCTCTCCGGGGCGAGGAGGGCGAACCCGCCGAGTCCGCCCGAGGTCTCGGCGGCGACACTGCACGGGAACCTCGGGGCACTGCTGCGCGGGCCGTACCGGCGCAGACTGGGCTACCGGGAGAACAAGCTGGCCGTCCGGATGGGCGAGACCCTCGTGGCGGAGGGCAGGCCTGAGCAGGCGGTGGCCTACCTCCGATCGTTCTTGGCCGGGGTCGCCGAGGAGGCGGGCGCGGATCATCCTGGGACCGGGGAGGTCAGGGCCGCCCTCGCCGAGGCCTGCGCGGCAGCCGGCGACCTCGCCGGCGCCATCGCGGAATACCGTGGCGTGATCGACGTCCAGGTGCGCGAGTCGGCCGCCGTGCCGCCCGGGTTGTACGGCCTCCTGTGGCCCGCGAGCGCCGAACGTGTCACCAAGCTGCGTCGGCGTCTGGCCCATTGGCTGGCGCAGAACGGCGACCTGGTCGAAGTCGCCGCTGTCTTCCGGGACTTGGTCGACGACGAACAACACGGCCAGGACCACAGGCCGGTCGACGTGTTCGACGAATACGCCTTGCGGGCCGAGGCCGCCGACTGGCTGGGTCGAAGCGGCGATCCCGCGGGGGCCGCACTCGCCTACCGGCAGATCGTCGAGGCATCGTCGGGCAGGTTCGGGCGGCGGTTCGCGGCGTTCTTCGACCTGCGCTACGGATACGGACACTGGCTGGGGGAGTCGGGCGACCCGCGCAAGGCCGTCAAGGTGCTGGCCGGCCTGCTGAGGGACCAGCTCCACGTACTGCACGGCAGACCGGAGGAAGACCCGTACGGGCGGTACCTCCGGACTCCCGATCACCGTCCGGTCACCTTCAAGACCCGGGCGGCGTTGGCCTTCTGGCTCGGTCGTTCCGGCGATGTGCGCGCGGCGGTGGCAGCCCTGGAAGAGCTTCTGGACGAGCAACTGCGCCACCTCGGTCCGGACCATCCGGACATCGCCGCCACTCGGCAGAACCTCACCCACTGGCGGCAGCAGCAGAAGAGGAGGTGGCGACGTTACTGAGGTTCCCAGGGCGGAGTCGGTGGGGCGAATGACAGACCGGTACCGGTCAGGCCTCCCTCGACGAGGGTCGGCTGGAGCCGGATGTGTCGCAGGCCTCGGCGGAGGGACCCGTGGGGGGCGCCCCCCCCCGGCGGGGGGCGCCCCCACCGGCGGGTCAGACCTGGTACTGGCCGACCGTGATGAAGTACCGGAGATCCTCCGGGGTGCCGTCGATCGCCTTC
>NZ_JBHUAL010000274.1:0-10667 GCF_042789775.1 Kitasatospora sp. NPDC056800
AGGCGTTCTACCGGCGCAAGCGCGACGAGGGCAAGTCCCACAAGCAGGCCGTCCTGGCCCTCGCCAGGCGCCGTCTCAACGTGCTCTGGGCCCTCGTACGCGACAGCCGCACCTTCGATGCAGTTGCGCCCAAGAACGCCGCCCCAGCGCAGTAAGGCGGTCACGAGGCGTCACCGCCCTGGCTTGACAACATCATTGGGAATCTCCCTGGTTCGGCCTCAGTCCGCCAGGCCCAGTGGGTCCGGGGCGGTGTCCAGCAGGTGGGGGCCGTTGTTGCGGACGCTGTTGACGGTGGTGGGGACGGCGCGGACGCGCAGGGTGTCGTCGGCGGGGCTGTGCAGCAGGTGGTGGAGTTCGGCGGGGTCGGTGTGGGCGGGGGAGAGCCAGGTGGCGAGGTCGTCGGGGGCGATGGTGAGGGGCATCCGGTCGTGGACGCGGCCGGCGGAGTCGGTGGCGTCGGTGGTGATGACGGTGGCGGTGGCCAGCCAGGCGAGCGGGTCGTCCTCGGGGCGGGTGGGGTCGCGCCAGAACTCGTAGAGGCCGGCCATCAGCATCAGGCCGCCGGTGCTGAGGAAGTACGGCTGCTTGTACTTCTTCCGGTCGGCGGCGGCGGGGACCTCGCGCCACTCGAAGTAGCCGTCGGCGGGGATGACGCAGCGGCGGGTGGTGAAGGCCTTGCGGAAGGCGGGCTTGGTGTCGACGGTCTCCGAGCGGGCATTGATCAGGCGGGCGCCGCCGGACGGGTCCTTGGCCCAGGACGGGACCAGGCCCCAGCGCAGCGGGCGCAGTTGGCGCAGCAGCTCGCCGGTGTCCCGGTCGACGCGTTCCAGGACGGCCGGGACCGGGTCGGTCGGGGCGACGTTCCAGCTCGGCGCGAAGGTCTCGGCCGGGTCCCACCGGAGCTCCCCGAGCAGGGAGACGAGGTCCTGGGGCGTGGTGGTGGAGACGAAGCGGCCGCACATGCCCCCAGCCTGCCACGCGGTACGGACAACGGCGTTCAGCGCGGCGCGCGCCCGCCCGGGGTGTGTCCGAAGGCGCGGCGGTACACGTCGATGAAGGCGCTGGCGGAGGCCCAGCCGCAGCGGTGCGCCACGGTGGTGACGGGCAGGCCCTCGGCGAGCAGCACCAGGGCGTGGTGCAGCCGCAGCTGGGTGCGCCACTGGGGGAAGGTCATGCCGAGGTCGGCGCGGAACAGCCGGGAGAGGGTGCGGTCGCTGGCGCCGACGGCGCGGCCGAGTTCGGCGAGCGTACGGCCGTCGGCCGGGTCGGCCTCCAGCAGCGCGCACAGGGCGCGGAGCAGGGGTGTGGCGGGGGTGGGGAGGTGGAGCGGGCTCTGCGGGGAGGCGCGCAGCTGGTCGAGCAGGACGGCGCGGAGCCGGGCGCGTTCGGGGGTGTCCTGGTCGGGGGTGCGGGTGTAGGCGACGATCAGTTCGCGCAGCAGTGGGCCGACGGCGAGGACGGTCGGGCGGTCGAGGCCGAGCGGGTTGTCGGCGGCGGGCAGGCCGACCAGGTGGAGTTCGAGTTCGCCGTGGGCCTGGTGGGCGTGGACGGCGCCGGCCGGGATCCACAGCGCGCGGTCGCCGGGGGCGACCCAGGAGCCGGCGTCGGTGGTGATGCCGACCACGCCCCGGGCGGCGTAGGCGATCTGGTGGTCGTCGTGCCGGTGCGCGTCGATGGCGCCGCCGGAGGGCAGCAGGCGGGCCTCGGTCGATGCGACGGGAGTGTGGCGCGACGCGACGGGTGTATGGCGCGAGGCGACGGGATCGTGGCGGATTCTCGGCATCGGATGGCAGGTTATCGGAAGTCCGACAGCGGGTGCGGGCCCGAGGCTGGCGGCATGCCGAAACGATCCTCCGACCGCAGGTCGATCCTCCTGCTCTCCGTCGGGCACTCCTGTGTGGACGTCTACCAGGGCGCGGTGGCGGCCCTGGTGCCGTTCTTCGCGGCCGAGCGCCACTACGGCTACGCCGCCGTGTCCGGGGTGGTGCTCGCCGCCTCGCTGCTCTCCTCGGTGGCGCAGCCGCTGTTCGGGGCGCTCACCGACCGCCGGCCGCTGCCCTGGCTGCTGCCGGTCAGCACGCTGCTGGGCGGCGCGGGCATCGCGCTCAGCGGGGTGGGCGGCTCGTACGGGCTGATGCTGGCCTTCGTGGCGCTGTCCGGGGTCGGGGTGGCGGCCTACCACCCGGAGTCGGCCCGGGTGGCCCGGCTGGCGGCGCGGCGGGCGGGGGACGGGCGGCGCGGCCTGGGCACCCACCGGGGGATGGCCTGGTTCTCGCTGGGCGGCAACCTGGGCTTCGCCGCCGCCCCGCTGCTGGTCGCCGCCGTGGTGGGGACGGGCGGGCTGCGGCTGACCCCGCTGCTGGCGCTGCCCGCGCTCGCGGGCGCCGCCCTCTGCCTGCCGGTGCTGCGCGAGCTGGAGCGGCGGCGGGCGGCCGGGGAGGCGCGGGAGCCCGTTCCGGGGGCCGACGACCGGGCGGCCTTCGTGCGGCTGTCGCTGGCGGTGGTCTGCCGCTCGGTCGCGTTCGTCGGGCTGAGCACCTTCCTCTCGCTGTTCACCGCCCAGCGCCTGGGCGGCGGTGCGGCGGCGGGCACGGCGGCGCTGGTGGTGCTGTACGCGGGCGGCGCGGTGGGCTCGGTGCTGGGCGGCGCGCTGGCGGACCGGTGGGGGCGGGTGGCGGTGGCCCGCTGGTCGTACCTGGTGGCGGCGGTCGCGGTGGCCGGGGTGCTGCTGGTGCCGGGCCCGGCGCTGTACCTGTTCGTGGCGCTGACCTCGGCGGGCCTGTACGTGCCGTTCTCCCTGCAGGTCACGCTGGGGCAGGACTACCTGCCGTCGCGGATCGGTACGGCGAGCGGGATCACCCTCGGGCTGACGGTGAGCGTCGGCGGGCTGGCGAGCCCGGTGATCGGCGCTCTCGCGGACGCGACCTCGCTGCGTACGGCGCTGCTGCCGCTGGTGCTGATGCCGGTGCTGAGCTGGGCGCTGTTCCGGACGCTCCCGGAGCCGGTGGTGTCGGAGCGGGTGGCTCCCGAGGCCGGGACGGCGCCGGTCGGGCGGTGACCGCCTCCGGGTAGGCGGCGGGAAAGACGATCACCTCATTGTGTTCATATCTGCTACGGTCGTTTTCGAAACGAACGATTGGTGAGTGAACGCTATGAAGATGTTCGGCAGGCGCCGGTGGCTCTGGGGCTCACTGCTGTCCGTGGCCGTGCTGCTGGCCGGCGCGGGCGGCTGGGTGGTCTACCAGAACGAGTACGACCTCACGGAGGAGCGGGTCACCGTCACCGGCGGCAGGCAGCCGCTCCAGGGCGTCCTGGCCCGCCCCACCGGCGGCCACGGGCCCTACGGACTGGTGGTCTTCGTCCACGGCGACGGGCCCGTGGACGCCACCCACGACACCTTCTACCGGCCGCTCTGGGAGGCCATGGCGAAGGCCGGGTACGCGACGCTCTCCTGGGACAAGCCCGGCGTCAACAACGCCCCCGGCGACTGGCTGGACCAGAGCATGCAGGACCGCGTCGACGAGACCCTCGCCGCGATCCGCTGGGCCAAGGCCCAGCCCGGCATCGACCCGAACCGGATCGGGCTCTGGGGCGCCAGCCAGGCCGGCTGGGTGATGCCCAAGGCCGCCCGGCAGTCCCCGGACGTCAGGTTCGTGATCGCCGTCGGCACCGCCGTCAACTGGCTCCAGCAGGGCCGCTACAACCTGCTCGCCGAGCTGGGGGAACGGCACGCCTCGCCCGCGGAGACCGCGGCCGCCGTCGCCCGCAGCGACCGCAACCTGGCCGCCTTGCGGGCCGGTTCGACCTTCGAGGAGTACCGGGCCGCCGGCGGCGACGTCGACGGGCTGACCCCCGAGCGCTGGGCGTTCAACAAACGCAACCACCTCTCCGACGCCACCGAGGACCTCGCCGCCCTCCGGGTGCCGGTGCAGCTCGTCCTCGGCGGCCGGGACGTCAACGTCGACAGCGACGACACCGAGGCCGCCTACCGCCGCCTCGTCACCACCCCGGGCCTGCTCCACGTCCTGCGCTTCCCGGACTCGACCCACAACATGGTGCCCAAGGAGGTCGAGGACTCCGAGCTGCGCAGCACCTTCCTCGCCGTCGCCGCACCGCGCTCGCTGTTCACCCCCGGCTACCTCGACGGCATGCGGAACTTCCTGTCCTCGCTCGACCCGGCCTCGCCCGACCACCCGAAGGGCTGACCCGCGACGAAACGTGGAGCTGTAGGACCACTCAGCGGCCGTGCGGTTCGCGCTCCGGCTCGCGTGTCGGCTCGCGCTCCGTCCACGGGCGCAGCTTCTCCGGGTTGCGGACCGCCCAGACGCGGGTGATCCGGCCGTCGGCCAGGTCGAAGGCCGCCACCGTCGCGGTGCGGCCGCCGAGCCGGGCGACCAGGCCGGGGCGGCCGTTGACGGTCCGTTCGAGGAGGGTGAGCCCGGGGGCGAGGTCGGCGAAGTGGACCAGGTACCGGGCGATCCGCTCGCCGCCCACCACCGGGCGCAGGGCGGCGCCGGCCAGGCCGCCGCCGTCGGCGGTCATCGTGGCGTCGGGGGCGAGCAGGCCGACCAGGGCCGCGATGTCCCGGGCCTCCCAGGCCCGCTTGAAGTCCCGTACCAACCCGGCCTGCGCGCCCGTCGGGGTCGCCGGGGCCTGGGCGGCCCTGATCCGGCGGCGTGCGGAGGAGGCCAGCTGGCGGCAGGCCGCCGGGGTGCGGCCGACGATCCCGGCCACCTCGGGGAAGGGGTAGCGGAAGACGTCGTGCAGGATGAACGCCACCCGCTCCGCCGGGGTCATCGCCTCCAGGACGACCAGGAAGGCCATGGTCACCGACTCGTCCAGGGTGACCCAGTCCGCGGGATCGGCCGGCCCGCCGCCGTCGGTCGGGCCGCCGATCCACTCGCCGCGGTCGGGCAGCGGCTCGGGCAGCCACTCGCCGACGTAGCGCTCCCGCCGGGCCCGCGCCGACCCGAGCTGGTCCAGGCAGACCCGGCCGGCCACCGTGGACAGCCAGGCACCCGGCGAGGCGATGGCCTCCTGCTGCCGCCGGGACAGCGCGTACCACCGGGCGTACGTCTCCTGCACCGCGTCCTCGGCCTCGGCCAGCGAACCGAGCAGCCGGTAGGCCAGGTTGATCAGCTGCCGCCGCTCGCCGACGACCACGCCCGGGTCCGGTACGGAGGGGGTGCTCACGGTCGGGGCCGCTCCCCGGGTCTGCTCGTCCGTCATGGACCCTCGCCTCACACTTCGCCGGCCTGTGTCGTCGGATGAGCGGGACACTATCGATCAGCTGCCGCGAGGCAGAAGAGGGGAGCGCGTCATGGCCATCGGGACGACGGCGGAGGCGACCACGGGCACCACGGACACGGCGGACAGGACGGTGGGAGCACGCGTCCACACCTTCCTCCGGGTGTCCGTGGCGCTCCAGACCGTGGCGGTCCTCTTCCAGGCGGTCACGGCCGGGCTGCTGCTCTCCACCTCCTACGGCGAGACGCTGCACAGCGTCGGCGCGCGCGTGATGTACGGGTCCTCGATGCTGTACCTGCTCGCCGCCGTCCTGGCCTGGCGGCCCGGCGGCGGCTCGCCCCGTCCGGTCCTGTACGCCACCGGGTTCCTGGTGCTGGCCTCGGCGCAGGTCGTGCTGGGCGTCGCGCACGTGCCGTCGGTCCACGTCCCGCTGGGCGTGGTCGTCTTCGGGCTGAGCGTGGCGGTACTGGTCCGGATGCCGGCCGTCCGCGCCACGCGGCGGACGGCCGGCACGAGGGACTGAGCGGGCCCTCAGGACCCGAGGGTCCAGCGCTGGCCGGTGGCCGGGCGGGTGGTGACGGGGGTGCCGGCGGTGCCGGCGCCCGCGTCGAGGGCGAGGCCGGTGGCGACGTTGGTGACGGTGACGGAGCCGGTGGCCTGGTCCTGGGTCAGCTTCCACTCCTGCCAGGGGTTGCCGGGCGACAGGTCGAGCAGGTAGGCGCTGTCACCGGCCGAGGCCCCGGCGGAGAGCACGGTGTGCCGGTGGGTGCCGGTGGCGCAGTTGTCGCTGATCCGGATGGTCCCGTCGGGGTTACTGGTGAAGGTCCACTGCTGCGCCGGGTCGCCGGGGCGCGCGGGCTCCAGGTCGGTGATCGAGCCGAGCGGCGCGGTGCACGAGCCGAGCAGGGACAGCGCGAGGCCGCCGCTGCTCAGGGAGTGGTACGCACCGTCGTCGACCACGCCGGACGGCCCGCCGGTGCCCTGCTTGGCGAGCCGGTAGAGGGCCGCGCCGTGCGGCGGGAGGGAGGCGCTGATCGGGCCGGTGACGGTCGAACCCGCGCCCGTCCACAGCTCCTTGGCCTGGTAGGCGGAGCCGCCGAGGCCGAGTTCGGCCAGGCTGGTGGCGACGGTGCGGCCGGCCGACGGGTCCTGGTTGACCAGCAGCACGGCGGTGTCGCCGTTGGCGAGCTGCCGCTTGAGGACCACCGGGGCGTGCCCGTCGGCGGGCTTGGCGCCGACCAGGGTGGCGGGCTTCGCCAGGCCGTCCTTGTCGACGGCGATGACCTCCTTGTTCTTCAGGATCGCCAGGCTGGTGTCGTTGATCCCGGTGGACCAGGTGTAGCCGTCCGCGCTGTGCTGCGACTGAGCGGCGGTGCGCAGGTCGGCGCCGGAGATCATCGGCGCGGCGAGCATGGCGAGGACCGAGGCCTCCGTCCGCGACTCGTCGTCGGTGAAGGGCTTGTGGCAGGTGCAGGTGTCCGTGGTGCCCCACAGGCCGTAGACGTCCTGCCAGCCGGTGAACATCATGTCCAGGTCGTTCCAGCTGCCCGGGCGGACGTTGCCCGGGTACTGCAGCGCGGTCTGCAACTGCCCGTTCCAGAGCACCCCGTCGAGCTCGCTGTCCCGGTCGCCGCCGATCCGGCAGAGGTTGGCGACCTGGCCGCACCAGATGCCGGTGGGCGCGTAGCCGGGGGCGTGGAAGGGGGCCGTCCCGGCGGCCTGGACCACCGGGTCGGTGCGGGCCGGGTCGTCGGCGGCGAGCAGGTACGGGACCCCGCTGTGGACGGGCTGGGCGGAGACGCTGAGGGTGGCCTTGGGCTTCCCCTGGGCGGCGGAGGCCGCGTCCAGGGCGTGCTGGAAGGTCTGCACCCGGGCGTAGATGGAGCGGGTCAGCTCCTTGCCCTCGCCCTGGGTGTAGTAGTTGTGCCCGTCCGGGCCGACGATCTGCGGGCCGTACGGGCAGTCGTCGTACTTGACGAAGTCGACGCCCCAGGAGACGAAGTCGGCGGCGTCGGTGGACTCGTGGCCGAGGCTGCCGGGGTGCATCTGGCAGGTGAGGTAGGTGTCGGTGGCGTAGAGGCCGAACTTCATGCCCTTGCTGTGCGCGTACTGGGCGAGGTACGCGATGCCGTTGACGGTGTGGCCGTCGACGGTCCGCTCGGGGAAGTGGTCGGGGCGCGGGACCAGGTGGCCGGAGGTGGGGTCGTTGCCGGTGCCGTCGGTGCCGCTGACCGGGTTGCCGGCGTTGTCGTACAGCTGGAGGCCGCCGTCGGCGTTGCGGACCAGGTCGGAGCTCTGGCCGTCGCGGTGCCAGAGCGACCAGCCGTCGTCTATGGTGACGGTGTCGTAGCCGGCCGCGACCAGGCCGTTGGCGGCCATGAAGTCGATGGTCTGGACGACCTGCTCCTGGGTGACCTCGGTGCCGAGGGAGTTCCAGGAGTTCCAGCCCATCGGCGGGGTCAGGGCGTTGCCGTTGCCGAGGCCGGGGCCGGTGCCGGGGCCGGTGCCGATCGCGGTGGGGGTGGGGGTGGCGGTGGCGGGAGCGGCCGTGCCGAGGCCGACGGCTCCGAGGCCGGCGGTCGCGAGGGCGACGGAGAGCAGGGATGCCGCGACACGGCGGCGGGTTCGGCGCATGAGCGCCCTCCTGAGGGGTGGGGGATGGTGAGATGACGAACCGTCAGGAAGTGAGGGGGGTGCGGCCGGCCGGGTGGGGCCGGCCGGCCGCGGTTGTGCTGTGTGGGGGTCAGTCGGTGACGGTCGCGGTCGCGGAGTGTCCGGGCGCGAGAGTCACGGTGGTGGAGGCGTAGGTCGTGCCGTCGACGGTCGTGGTGCGGGCCTCCCGCTGCTCGCCGTCGACGGTGGCGCGGGCGTGCTGACCGGGGAAGCGGGCCTCCCAAGTGACGGGCTCCGTACCGGTGTTGGTGACGGTGCTGCGCTGCGCGCCGTCGTGGCGGACGGTCACCGTGCCGCCGCCCACCGGGATGCCCGCGACCTGGAGCCAGCCCATCGAGGCGGGCAGCTGCGGGGTGGTGGCGAGCGCGTGGCCGGCGGCGTCGGGGGTGACGCCGAGCAGGCCCTGGACGGTCTGGGCGAGCAGGGTGAACGGGACCTCGGGGTAGTCGCCGTTCAGCATCGCGCCGCTCACGTGCGGCTCGCCGACGCTCTCGTAGACGTGCCGCATCCACTTCCAGGCGGTGCTGCCGTCGTGGTTGGCGAAGAAGGCGTCCGGCAGGTAGGTGTAGGCCTCCAGGTTCGCCGAGCGCTCCGGGCCGGAGTCGGCGGCGTCGATGGCGGCGAGCTGGGCGTCCCGGCGCGGGCCCGGGTCGAGCAGCCCCTTGACCGGCATCAGCACGCTCGCCTCGTAGCCCCAGCCGGTGATCGGCTTGCCGGCGGTGTCGTAGCCGTGGACGACCTCGCCGGGCTGCGAACCGTCCACGCTCCAGGTGGAGTTGACGTACGCGCGCAGCTGCCCGGCGGCCTTCCGGTAGCCGGCGGCGGAGGCGGCGTCGCCCCGGGCGTCGGCCAGCGCGGCGGCGGAGAGGTAGGCCTGGTACTGGGCGCCGACCGCGTCCCCGGCCTCGGCGTAGGTGCGGGTGGCGTTCTCGGCGTAGCTGGCGGTGCCGGCGAAGATGCTGCGGCTGGTGGCCTGCGGGATCGGCACCCCGCCGTTGTCGACCGGGCCGGGGCGGGCGGCGATGAACGGGCCGAGGGTGTTGCGCACGTACCGGCCCAGGCCCGGGTCCTCGGCGTAGTCGCGGTCGCCGGTCCAGCGGTAGGCCTCGCCGGCCTGCTGGACGAGTTCGAACGGCGCGGGCAGCTCGCGGACGAAGCGGTCGGGGCTCCGGTAGTCGATGGCGCCGTAGCTGCGGGCGTCGAAGTTGAGCGCCCAGACCGGGTAGAGCTTGTTGACCTCGGTGGCGGAGGCCGCGAAGCCGCGCAGCATGGTCTTGTTCTCGGCGTCCAGGCCGAGCAGGTGGGCGCCGACCAGCTGGTGGGCGAAGTCGCGGCTGTAGAAGGCGGAGCGGAACGGGTAGCCGGCCCAGTAGGTGGCGTCGTAGGTGGTGGTGCCGGTGCCGCCGGGGTGGTTCTCGTCCTGGTCGAGCACGCCGGTGGCGCCGGCCTGCTGCACCCAGCTGTTGGCCTTGGCCTTGGCCCAGTCGAAGAGGGCGACGGCCTCGGGGTCGGAGGAGCTGATCACCGGGTCGTTGGGGGCGGCCGGGGCGACGGCGGCGTCGTCCACGTTGATCCAACCCGTGGGGGAGGAGCCGATGGTGAGGGTCAGCCGGTCGCCGGGGGCGACCCGGACCCGGGGGAGGGTGTACTTCGCGTAGAGGGACTGCTCGGGCAGCGGGAGGGAGCGCACCACGGTGCCGTTGACGCTCACCGAGAGGCTGCCGCCGGCGCTGCCCGTCGCGATCCAGGCGGACAGGTCGTAGCTGCCCGCGGTGACGGCGGTCACCTGCTGGCTCACCGCGTAGCCGGGGCCGGCGTCGAGGTAGGCGAGGCGGGCGCCGCCGTGCGGGTTGTTGGTGGCGGTGCCGGTGTGGGGGGTGAAGGTCCAGCCGTCGGAGGTGCTGCCGGCGGTGGCGGCGCCGTTCGTGCCGCTCGTGCCGCTCGTCCCGTTCGTGCCGCTCGTGCCGCTCGTGCCGCTCATGCCGCTCTGCTCGAAGCCGGGGTCGGCGAGGACCAGCGGCTCGGTGCGGGTGAGCGTCCAGCGGTGGGCGGGGCGGTTGTCGCAGTGGTGGGCCACCGGGGCCGGGTCGGCGGTCAGGCAGCCGCCGGTGCCGCGGGTGGTGAGGGTGTAGGTGCCCTGCGGCGCGCGGGAGACGGTGAAGCGCTCGGCCTCGGGGGAGCTGCCGCAGTCGGCGGTGGCGGGGCGGCGGTCCGGGCCGCCGAGGGTGAGGCAGCGGCCGCTGGCGGCGTTGACCAGCAGGTAGTCGGTGCCGGCGCGGCGCAGCTGCCAGCGCTGGCTGAGCAGCCGCCCGCAGGCGGCGCCGACCACCGGGGTGCCGGGGGTGGGCTGGGCGTACTGCGGGCCGAGGCAGCTGCCGTCCAGGGCGGAGCCGAGGAGGTAGCCGCCGCCGTCGACGAGCGGCGTTCCGGCGGCCGCCAGGGCCGGGGCGGCGCCGAGGGCCTGGGCGGCGAGGACGGTCAGGAGGGCGAGACCGGTGGGTAAGGCGCGGGGGCGGGGCGGCATGGCGGAGCTACCTCCGGTCGGGTGGCGGGGCGATGGCGTTTGAACGTTCAAATCAGATGGGTGGTGTGCGTTACGATGCATCGCATGTGATGGGTGACATTTCACATGGTGGGCTCGGCCACGTCAACGGGATGCGCGGTGACGGCTTCCGGGAGACAGCTGGGAGAAGAGGTGAAGGCCCCTGCCCGACGGGGGTGGGCAGGGGCCTTCACGATCTGGGAAC
>NZ_JBHUAL010000275.1:0-10581 GCF_042789775.1 Kitasatospora sp. NPDC056800
CCGACCTGGTCGTGGTCGACTCGGAGGGCTACGACCTGGTCGCGGTGATGCGCCGCGGCCGGTGGATCGTCGGCGGCGAGAGGTTCTCCACCGTCGAGCCCGCCTGAGCGACGCCGACGGCCGCCCTCCCCCACGCGGGGACGGGCGGCCGTGGTGTGTCCGGAGGAGGGGCGGGCTCAGCCGCCCGGCTCGATGGTGATCTGGTCGACCAGGACCGCGCCGGAGGGCACCGTGAGGGTCACCGTGTTCGGCCCGGCCTGGAACTGCGGCAGTATCCAGGTGCTGTACCAGGCGGAGGTCTGGTCCTTGGGCTGCGGCCCGTAGATCCTGTACGTCACCCCGCTCGGCCAGTCCTTGCCGTTCACCGCGGCCGAGCCCTTGAACTCCGCGCCCGAGTAGTTGTAGTGCACGGTCAGCTTGTACGACCCGGCGGTGGCGATCTCGCCGGTCCAGGTCACCGAGCCGCCCGGCTGGAGCGTCAGGTAGCTGCCGTCGGCCGATTTGGCGCCCTTGACGGTGTTGCCGGAGGGCGCGTTCTGCCCCTGGAGCTGGCCCGCGTCCACGGTCGTCGGTCCGGAGACCGGGGTGGCGCTCGCCGAGGGGGAGCCGCTGGCGGTCGTGGCGGTCGGCCCCGGGGTGGTGGGGGCCGGCGGGGCGGTGGTGGCGGTGCCGCCCTTGCCGGTCTTGTTGTCGTCCGGGTCCCCGGTGGAGAGGGCTATGCCCGCCCCGATCGCTATCGCCGCGACCACGGCCACCGCGCCGATCACCGCGCCCTTGCTCCGGCCGCTGCTGCGCGGCTCCTCCCCCGGCTGCGGCCGGGAGTGCTCGGCGTAGCGGGTCTGCTGCGTGGGCGCCGCACCGTACTCGGGCTGCTGCGGCGGGCCGGGCTGACCGTACGGGGCCTGCGGCTGGCCGCCCGGGTACTGCGGCGGCATGCCCTGCTGGCCGTACGGCTGCTGCTGTTGCTGCTGTGCCCGCGGCGGGTAGCCGTACTGGGCGCGCCCGACCTCCATCGGGCGGCTGTACGGCGTGCGCGGGACCCCCTGCTGCGGCTCGGCCGGCTGCCCGGTGGAACCGTCGGCCGGGCGGTAGAGGTAGCCGAACGGGTCGTCGTCCTGCGGGGCACCGCCCCCCTGGCCCTCGGGCACTCCGTTGCTGCCGGCGGTCGTCACGGTGGTCTGCTCCCCCATCCGGTGCGCCGCCTGCTGCGGGCGGCGCAGATCATGGACGCTGTCGTACCGGGAACCCTACCTGCCGTATGTGACGGCGGGAAAAGAACCCTTGACAACTCACGGGTAACCGGGACCGACCAGGGCCGGCCCGGGCCCGCGGGGGCCGCCGCCGGCTCAGCCCGCGCGCCGGTGCGAGCGCTCGCCGCGCGCCCCGCGCACCGCCCCGCCCCGGGCCCGCTTCTCGTCGTACATCCGCTCGTCCGCGGTCTGCAGCACCTCCTCGATGCTCATCCCGCAGCCGGCCCAGCCGACGCCGAGGCTCACCCCCACCCGCATCGCCCGTCCGTCGATCCGCATCGGCGGGATGATCGCGCCCCGCAGCCGGTGGGCGAGGTCCTTGGCCTCCTCGCGGCCGATCCCGTCCGCCAGCACCACGAACTCGTCGCCGCCGAGCCGGGCCACCGTGTCGCCGTCCCGGACGGCCTGGCTCAGCCGCCGGGCGACCTCGACCAGCACCGCGTCGCCCGCGTTGTGGCCGAACCGGTCGTTGATCGACTTGAAGCCGTCCAGGTCGCAGAAGAGCACCGCGAGCCCCTTGTCCACCGCCGCCGCGGTGCCCGAGCGGAACGGCGCCGACCAGGCCTCTCCGCCCGGCCCGTACTCGGCCGGGACCACCGCGTGCACGTGCTCCCCGAAGCCCGGGCCGAGCCCGCCCGGCAGCCCCTCGGGCAGGCCGTAGCCGTGCGCCGGCCCGGCGTACCGGTCCGCGCCCTCCAGCCCGTCGTGCGCCGCGTGCGCGCTGTAGGAGTCGGCCGGGTAGCCGTACGGCTGCGGGTAGGCCACCTCGACCTGCCCGCCGGTGGCGCCGACCGGCTGCGGCTGGGCGCAGAGCCGGCGGGCCAGCCGGGCCTTGAGCTCGGCGCCGTTCGGCAGCCCGGTCAGGGCGTCGTGGCTGGCCCGGTGGGCGAGCTGGAACTCGTGCCGCTTGCGGTCCTCGATGTCCTCGACGTGGGTGAGCAGGAAGCTCGGGCCCTCGGCCGCGTCCGCGACGATCGAGTTGCGCAGGCAGACCCACTGGTAGCCGCCGTCCCGCCGGGACAGCCGCAGCTCCGCGCGGCCGCTCTCGGCGCTGGTGCGCTCCAGCAGCGCCCGGTCCTCGGGGTGCACGAGGTCGGCGAAGCTCTGCTGGCGCAGCACCGCCCGGGGCCGGCCGAGCAGTCGGCAGAGCGCGTCGTTGACCCTGGTCAGCTGGCCGCGCCCGACGCCGTGCAGCTCGGTGATCGCCATCCCGCTGGGCGCGTACTCGAAGGCCTGGCGGAAGCTCTCCTCGCTGGCCCGCAGCGCCTGCTGCTCCTTCTCCAAGCGGGCCAGCGCGCGCTGCATCTCGGCCCGCAGCCGGGCGTTGCCGATCGCGATGGAGGCCTGCAGCGAGAACATCTCCAGCGCCTCGCGGGTCCAGGCGCCGGGCCGCTTGCCGCTGCGCGGGCGGTCCACCGAGAGGACGCCGAGGAGGTCGCCGCCGGCGCTGTACATCGGGGCGAGCAGCCCGTCGGCGGGGTGCCAGTCGTTGGCGTACACCGGCAGCGGGCCGTCCCCGATCCAGCGCGGGATGTCGCTGGCGACGGCCCAGCCGCGGTCGTACGGCAGGAAGCGCAGGGTGCCCCAGTGGTCGCTGACGCCGAGCAGCCGGTCCCAGGACTCCCGGGAGCCGACCTGGCCGAGCAGGACGGAGGGGCCGCCCATCGGGCTCTCCTCCAGCTCCCAGACGGCCGCCACCACGAGGTCGCCGTCGGGCCGGACGAGGCTGACCGCGGCGGCGTCGAAGCCGAGCCCGTGCACCGCGCCCTCGACCACGGCCTGGAGCGTGCCAGCGAGGCTGCGGGCAGCGTTGAGGTCCGCCACGACCCGGTGCAAGGTGCGGAGGGTCGCGAGACGGACGTACGGCTCCGACTCGGCTTCCATGCGGGGGCTCCCCGGCTGCTTCGGATAGTTCTTGATTGGTTATCGTCCGATTGCCAGAAGAACTGAATCACAGGGAGCACAGCGCTCGGCACGCTCGGTCAGCAATAGGCCATCACTTGTGACTTAAATCACACGAGACTAATGCGCCCTTAATCAGTTCATCTGTCCCGTAGTGGGACATACAGCGCCATCGGAACTTTTCTGGTGGTCGACCGCATTGGCCGCCGACTGAAGCCGACTGCGCCCGCCAGTCCGGTCGCTTCACTCCTGAGGGTGAGTTCGGCCACCGGGCGTAACCCTTCGGCCGGACCGCCGGTCCTACGACCAAGGCCCGATGCCGTTCCTCCCGGGTGACGACTACCGTGCGGTACGTGTACCCGTCGCCGCAGCCCGAAGCTGCCCCCCACGCCACGCCCGACGAGTTCCGGGCTGCCCTCTCCCAGCTCGCCGCCGGCGTGAGCCTGGTGACCGTCCACGACCCGGAGGACGGCGAGGACGTCGGCATGACCGCCACGTCCTTCCTCTCGGTGTCGCTGGAGCCGCCGCTGGTGCTGATCTCGGTCCGCGAGGACTCCCGGATGGACGAGGTGCTCTCCCGGGTGGACACCTGGGCGGTCTCGGTGCTGACCGAGGGACAGAAGACGCTCGGCTCCCGGTTCGCCATGAAGGGCCGGCTCAGCGACCGGCTGCTGTTCGCGGACACCCCGCACCACCGCGGCCCGCGCACCGGCGCCCCGCTGGTCGACGGCGCGCTGGCCACCGTCGAGTGCCGCACCGAGCAGCGGATACCCGCCGGCGACCACACCCTGCTGCTCGGCCGCGTCCTGGAGGCCACGGTGCCCGACCCCGGCGGCCGCCCGCTGCTCTACTTCCGCGGCGGCTACCGCACCCTCGGCTGAGGCCGCGCCGGCTACTCGCCGCCCCGCGGCGCCCGGCGGCCCTGCTTCAGCTCGGAGCGGTGCTTCTTGTTCTCCAGCCGCCGCTGGACCATCCCCCGGCTCGGCCTGGTCGCCCGCCGGGCCTTCGGCGGCGGCGCGCACGCCTCGGTCAGCAGCGCCGACAGCCGGGCCGCGGCCGCCTCCCGGTTGCGCCACTGCGAGCGGAACTCCGAAGCCTGGACCACCAGTACCCGGCCGTCCACCAGCCGGCCGGCCAGCCGCTCCAGCGCGCGCTCGCGCCACACCTCGGGCAGCGCCCTGGTCGAGGCCAGGTCGAAGCGCAACTCGGCCTTGGAGTCGGAGGTGTTGACGTGCTGGCCGCCGGGGCCGGAGGAACGCGAGAAGCGCCAGACGAGCTCGGCGTCGGGGACGACCACCGACCCCCGTACGCGGATGGGCTCGGACATGCGCCCATCATCCCGCGCCCGGCCCGTCCGGTCACCCGGATATCGGTACGCCCCCCGCTTCCGCACCCGGTTACCCCCGGGCGCCCCGAGCCCCGACAATGGCGTACGTGATCGAGCTCGGCTACTCCCTCTCCAACCGCTTCCCCGACCCCCCGCAGACGGACTACCGCACCGCGTCCGTGCACGCCCTGCGGTACGACCTGTTCTGCGGCGACGTCTACCTGGACGGCGAGGGCTCGGAACTGTCCACCGCCTGGGGCTGGGTGCCCGTGCTCGACTTCGCCTGGGCGCTGTGCGACGTCGCCGAACTCCTGGACCGCGACCCGGACGGCGTCCGGGCCGCCCGGGTGCAGACCGCCGACCTCGACTTCACCCAGAACACCGAGCTGCTGCGCTTCGCCCGCCGCTTCAACTGGGTCGAGGTCACCGCCACCTGGCTGCCGGACGAGCCGCCGGTGGTGGTCCGCCACGGCGAGCTGCGGCGCGAGGCCCGGGACTTCCTCCAGGACACCCTGGCCGACCTCTTCGACATGCACCCCGACCTGGCCGACAACCCGAACATCTGGACGCTGCAGGGCCGGTTCCGGCGCATCTGACACGTCCTTTGCCCGGTCTTTTCCCTCCGTTGGGCGCCCACGAAGAATTCACGGCCCCTGCGGAACCAAGCCACTGCGGTATTGCGTTGTCCCGGGAAATAGCGAACGAAGCGAACGAAGGGACTGCAATCGTCATGCCAGTGAGCCTCTCCAAGGGTGGCAACGTCTCGCTGACCAAGGAGGCCCCCGGCCTGTCCGCGGTCACCGTCGGCCTGGGTTGGGACGTCCGCACCACGACCGGCGCCGAGTTCGACCTCGACGCCAGCGCGATCGTCCTGAACGCGGACGGCAAGGTGCTGTCCAACGGCCACTTCGTCTTCTTCAACAACACCAGCACGCCGGACAACACCGTCGTGCACACCGGTGACAACCGCACCGGCGAGGGCGTGGGCGACGACGAGTCGATCAACATCAACCTGGCCGGCCTGCCGGTCGAGGCCGCCAAGATCACCTTCCCGGTCACCATCTACGACGGCACCGCCCGCGGCCAGAACTTCGGCCAGGTCCGCAACGCCTACATCCGCGTGGTGAACGCGGCCGGCGGCGCCGAGATCGCCCGCTACGACCTCTCCGAGGACGCCGCCACCGAGACCGCGATGATCTTCGGCGAGCTCTACCGCAACAACGGGGAGTGGAAGTTCCGCGCCGTCGGCCAGGGCTACGCCTCCGGCCTGGCCGGCATCGCCCAGGACTTCGGCGTCCAGCTCTGACGCACCCGCGGACAACGCCGCGGCGCGGGAAGTCGGTCCGTCCGACTCCCCGCGCCGCGGTTTCTCCGTTTCCGGGGCCCGGCGGGCCTCAGCGCGAGGCGCGCAGCTCCGGCAGCTGGATCAGCTCGGTCTCGTCCTCCGGCGTCAGGTCCACCACGGTCGGCCCGCCCTGCTCCGGCCGCTCGGCCGACTCCGCCGCCCGGGCCTCGGCCACGGCCTTCTCGGCCACCGCCTCGTCGCCCACCACGTCCGCCAGGTCGGCGCGCTCCCCCAGTTCGGCGACGCTGCCCACCGCCGGTGCCGGGGCCGCCGGGCGCGCCGGGGCAGCCGCACCGCGGCCGAAGAAGCTGAAGCCCTGCCCGCGGGCCGGACCGGACTGCGCCGGACGCGGCCGCTGCCGCTCCACCGGCGCGGGCGCCGCGGCCGGCCCGGCCGACGCGCCGCCGAGCTGACCGACCGTCGCGGTCAGCGCCGGACGCACCGGCTCGGGCCGCACCGGCGCCGGGGCCGCCGGAGCCTGCCCCGGGGTCGGCACCGAGGGCGCCACCGGGGCCGGCACGGCCACCGACGCGGCCGGGGCGACCGGCGACTCCTTCGCGGGCTTCCGCAGGGCCACCTCCGCGCCCGCCGTACGCGCCCGCCGGGCCTCCTGCTCCGCCGCGCGGCGCTCCAGCAGCCGCAGCACGGACGCCGCCCGCACGTAGGCGGCCGGGCTGGCCGGGTGCTTCGGACGGCTCGCGGCGAGCGCCTGCTGGGCCGCCTCGGCCTCCTTGAGCGCCTGCTCGGCCACCGCCACGGCCCGCTCGCGCAGCAGCCGGGCGATCTCGGTCTCGGCCTTCGCCAGCCGCGACTTCTCCGCCGTCAGCCGCCGCCCGAACCGGGTGGCCCGCTCCTCGGCGACCTCCGCCGCGTACTCGGCCTCGGCCAGCTGCTCCTCGAACCGCTCCTCGGCGCGCAGCCGCTGGGCCGCGGACGTCTCGGCGGCCGCCCGGGCCGCCTTGTCCCGCTGGCGCAGCAGCAGCGCGAAGCCGAGCGTCGCGATCACCGCCGCGACGCCCACCGAGCGCACCAGGACGGTGTCCTGACTGAAAAGCAGAGCGGCCAGTGCGGCGACCAGCAGCACGCCGGCGGCGGTGGGGGGAAAGACCCGGCCGAGGACGGAGGAATGACGGTGGCGTCCGCGAGACATGTCCAAGAAACTAGCGTGCGAATTGGGGGCCTGTCAGCCCAGGGTCCCCTTCCGCCCTTGACAGGGTGCGGTTTTTACCGCACGTGCCCGGATTCTCACGCAAGATCACGAAGAAAGCCCTGCTCAGCGGTGCCGACGAGGCGGACGGTGCCGGCGGGGCCGTCGAGGCCCCCGTGACGCCCGGGCGGCGCCCCGGCGGGGCCCCGGCCGCGTCTCAGCGGTGCGACGCCGCCGGACCGCCCGGGTCGTCGTGGTTCTCCGGCAGCTTGCACACGTGCTGGATCCAGAGCGCCGCCGCGATCACCGCGGCCCCCGCCAGCACCGCGAGCCCGGCCGTCACGGCCTGGTCCTTGCGGGCCGACACGTCCAGCTCGCCCAGCAGGTAGATCCCGGCCCCCGCGTAGATCCCGGTGACCACCGAGGAGACCAGCGCGCTGGCCTGCCCCAGCACCACCGCCCGGGCCGCCAGCAGCGGGTCGACCCCCTTCGCCCCGGGCTGCCGCTCGCGCACCGCCTTCAGCCGGGCCCGCAGCGACAGCGCGGTCGCCAGCAGGACCACCGCGACCGCCGCCAGCACCACCGGCGCCGCGGCCGGCACCGCCGGCAGCGTGTCCACGGAGGCCCACAGCTTGGAGCCGGCCCAGGACAGCGCCGTCGTGGCGGCGGTGATGCCGATCAGGAGGCGGAGGCGAAGCAGCTTCACTCGGAGGAGGTCCTTCCCGGGTACCCGAACCGGCCGCCCGCCCGGTGGCGCGGCGACGCCAGGCCACCGTACCGGGCCCGGCCGGGCGGGCACCCGCGTGAACGGCGGACACCTACTCGTACGGCCGGGCCCCCGGCCGAGTTCCCCGGGCAACGGCCCCGGTCACCGGCCTCCGGACCTACTCGGGCAGCGTCAGCCCGATGTCCTCGCGGCGCTTCACGCCCTGCGCGTCCGGACCGCCCAGCGCGGTCAGCAGCGCGTCCACCCGCCCGTGCCCGGGCACCTCGGCCTCCGGCTGGGCGTCCAGCCAGGGGGCGAGCACGAAGGCGCGCTCGTGCGAGCGCGGGTGCGGCAGCAGCAGCTGCGGGTCGTCGCTCAGCACGCCCTCGTAGGCCAGGATGTCGACGTCCAGGGTGCGCGGGCCCCAGTGGACGGTCCGCACCCGCCCGAAGGCGTCCTCGATGGCGTTGCCGCGCTCCAGCAGGTCCCGCGGAGGCAGCGAGGTGCGCAGCACCACGACCGCGTTGTAGTAGTTCGGCTGCTCCTCGGGCCCGCCGACGGCCTCGGTCTCGTACACCGCGGAGACGGCCTTGATCTTCAGCCCCGGGGTGTCGGCGAGCGCGTCGACGGCCCCCTGGAGGGTGTCCAGCCGGTTGCCCAGGTTGCTGCCGAGCGCGATCACCGCGCAGCGCTGGCTGTGCAGCGTGGTGTCGGCGGAGTCCACCCGGCTCTCCAGGTCGAACGCGTTCGGCGTGGCGGTCGGGTCACTGGTGCTCATGCGCCCGCCTCGCTTCGCTCAGCAGGGGCACTCACCCATGCGCACCTCTTGATCATCCGCTCGCTTCGCTCGCTCATCGGAAAACGTCCTCTACATCGGATACCGGGCGCGCGGTGGGGGTCATGCGCGGCCCCGGTGGATGGTCACGGTCACGTCGTCGAACGGCACGGTGATCGGGGCGTCCGGCTTGTGCACGGTGACCTCGACCTCCTCGACCGCTTCGTGCTTGAGGCACTGGTCGGCGATCCGCTGGGCCAGCGTCTCGATCAGGTCGACCGGCTCCCCGGCGATGATCGCGGTGACCTCCTCCGCCACCAGCCCGTAGTGCGCGGTGCGGGTGAGGTCGTCTCCGGCCGCGGCGGGGCGGGTGTCCAGGTGGAGCACGAGGTCGACCACGAAGGTCTGCCCCTCGACGCGCTCGCGCTCGAAGACGCCGTGGTGGCCCCGGGCTCGCAGCCCCCGCAGGGTGACGCGGTCCAGCAAACGAATCACTGCTCCCAGTCGGACGGGCCCCGCCCGGAGAAAGGCATGGACGGGCAGGGCGAAGGCGGGCGGCACGCCCGCCACTCCGTTTCGAATCTACCCGCGAGCACGGACAACGCCTGACCGTCCTACCCGGCACGAACCGACGCCACGCGCACCGATATGGCGATTGACGTGAACGTTCGGTGACCACTCGGAAATTCCCGGCGACTTCCCGGCACCGCATTTCCGCAAGTGCCGGAATCAGCTCTCCTCGTCGTCGTCCCCGCTGGTCAGAACGGGTGAACCGTGATGCGACCAGAGCTTCCACCCGGCCGGGGTACGACGGAACAGATTCGTCGACACGACCTTTCCGCCGACCAGCGGCCCGAGTTCCCCCTCCTCCTCCGACTCTCCGCCGGACAGGATGTTCTCGGTGCACGTGACAAGGGCCACATCACCGTGCACCTCGGCCTCGACATCGGTCAGGAAGAACTGGATGTACTCCGTGTTCATCATGATCAGCATGTACGAACGGGTCACCTGGGCCCGGCCGCGGAGCACCGGCCAGCCCGGGTGCACGCACACCACGCCACCCTTGTCGTCGGCGTCCGCGGCGCCCAGCCAGGCGTCCTCGACCGCTTCCAGGTCCCCCCGTTCCAGCGCCTCGTAGAGCCCCTGGTTCGCCGCCAGAACGGCCTCCAGGTCCGCCTCGCGGGCCCGCCCGGCCGTACCGCCGCTCAACCTGCCGTCACCTGTCACAGACCCTCCCTCACCCCAACCGCGCCGCGTGCTGCCAGGCCGCGACCACCCGGACGGCATCCGCCGTGCCGGACACGTCGTGCACCCGCACCGCCCAGGCTCCCGCCCGTGCGGACAGCACCGACACCGCGGCCGTCGCGTCGTCGCGCTCCCGGGCCGGACGCAGTTCCCCGGTTGCCGGGTCGGCGAGCAGCGTACCCAGGAACCGCTTGCGCGAAGCCGCCACGAGCACGGGACGGCCGAGCGCGGTGAGCGCGTCCAGCCGGCCGAGCAGCGCCCAGTTGTGCTCGGAGGTCTTGGCGAAGCCGAGCCCCGGGTCGAGGATCAGCTGGTCCTCCTTGACCCCGGCCGCCAGCAGCGCGTCCACCCGGTCGGTCAGCTCGGCGACCACGTCCCGCACGACGTCGTCGTAGACGGCCATCCGGTCCATGTCGGCGGACTGCCCGCGCCAGTGCATCACCACGAAGGGCGCGCCGGTCTCGGCGACCACCCGGGCCATCGCCGGGTCGGCGAGCCCCCCGGAGACGTCGTTGACGATCGCGGCGCCGGCCTCGACGGCCCGCTCGGCGACCGAGGCGCGCATGGTGTCCACCGAGACCACCACCCCGGCGTCGGCGAGCTCGCGCACCACCGGGATCACCCGGCGCAGCTCCTCCTCCTCGGGGACCCGCTGCGAGCCCGGCCGGGTGGACTCGCCGCCGACGTCCACCAGGTCGGCGCCGCGGGCCCGCAGCGCGAGGCCGTGCGCGATCGCCTTGGCGGGGTCGTGCCACATCCCGCCGTCCGAGAAGGAGTCGGGCGTGACGTTGACCACGCCCATCACGGCGCAGCGCTCCAGTCGCGGCAGACCGGCCGGCAGGGAGAAGGAGGGCGAATCGTTCATGCTTCCCATTATCGAACGG